>NZ_JBEZZR010000003.1:0-34882 GCF_040639325.1 Actinoplanes sp. NPDC023936
GTGTTGCTCCCGGTGCGGCTGACGCAGTGCGCCGCGGTCAGCACGAGCGTCGGGCTGTGCCCGCGCCGCCGGGAAGCCGCTTACTTGACGTAGGTGACAGTGACGGCAGGATCCGCCGCGTCGCCGGTGGTGTAGACGTATTTGCGCGCCGCGCTGCTGCCCAGCTGGGCGAGGAGCCACTGCGCGGACCAGCGGGCGATCGTCTCCACGCCGGTCGCCTGGTTCAGCGTCTGCGCCGAGGCGTCGGGCAGCGCGCCGGCCGGGTTCTGAGTGTTCGTGACGCCGTAGTGGTTGGCGCCGGCGACCTCGATGAAGGCCTTCGGCGTGCCGGCGGTCAGGTGGTAGGTGGTCTCGCCCTCGTCCGGGGTGGCCACGCCGTCCGCCGTGCCCTGGAGGTAGCCGACCGGCACCGTGTTGAGCACCGGCAGCACCAGGTCGGTGCCGTAGAGGACGTTGTTGCCGCCGTAGGTGACGACGGCCTCCAGCTCGCTCGGCGCGATGTTCGCGATCGCGCAGAACGGGATGACGCAGAGACCGGCGCTGACGCTGAGCGCCGTCGCCGCGCCGAACGAGTGACCGGCCAGGACCAGGTCGTTCTCATTGAGGCGATCGAACAACGGGGAGGCCGGGTTGTCGTCCTCGGCCTCGGCCCAGTCGGCGGTCCAGCGGGCCTGCGCGCCCTCGGGGTAGAGGCCGCTCACGCCGAACAGGGATCGGGTGTGGTTGGGGACGGCGACGACGAAGCCGTACGAGGCGAGGGTCGACGCATAGGTGGAGTAGTGGGACTTGTCGACGTTCGCGCCCTGGAGGAGGAGCGCCACCGGCAACCGGTTCCCGGCCGCCGGGTAGTACACGTCGGCACTGTCGCCGTTGATGGTCGTCGTGTAGCTGGCGACCGGGCTGGTCGCAGCGGCCGCAGGGGCGGCGGCGAACGTCGCAGCGAGCAGGGCAGCCGAGAGCACCGCGGCCCGCTGTTTCCAAGAACGGAACAACGTCACATTCATGGATACGGACTATGTCGACCGATCGGTGCGCCGTCAAGAGGGCCACCAGCCGCCGATTGGTCGTCGCGGACACGTCGAGCACGAGAAAGGCTGACGAGGTGGTCACGATCTCCTCGGTTCTCGCCGTCTCCGCCGTAGCGCTCGGAATGGTCCTCACACCGGGGCCGAACATGATGTACCTGGTGTCGCGCAGCATCACCCAGGGCCGCCGCGCCGGGCTCGTCTCCCTCTCCGGGGTCGCGCTCGGATTCCTGATCTATCTGACCGCCACCAACCTGGGGCTGTCGGTCCTCTTCGTGGCCGTCCCCCAGCTCTACCTCGCGATCAAGCTGGCCGGCGCCCTGTACCTCGCCTGGCTCGCCTGGAAGACGCTCAAGCCCGGCGGCGTATCCGTTTTCAATCCTCAGCCGGTGGCGCCGGACTCCCCCGGCCGCCTGTTCGCCATGGGGCTGCTGACCAACCTGCTGAACCCGAAGGCCGCGGTCCTGTACCTGTCGCTGATCCCGCAGTTCGTCCGGCCCGAGGGCGGGAACGTGATGGTGCAGGGCTTCCTGCTCGGCGGGGTGCAGCTGACCGTCAGCCTGGCGGTGAACCTGGCGATCGTCCTGGCCGCCGGGACGATCGCGGTGTTCCTGGCGCGACGGCCGTCCTGGCTGCGCGCGCAGCGCTATCTGATGGGCACGGTGCTCGGCGTGATCGCGGTCCGACTGGCGACCGATCGGGCACGGCCGGTCGCGGCCTGATCGCCGACGAGCGCGCCGGGCAGCAGCCGGGCGGCGGGAACCGCCGGGGCGGGCCACGGTCCACGCCGGACACGGAGAAGGGCCCGCCCGGACCCCCTCTGGCGGGAGGGAGCCGACTACCGGGCGGGCCCTGGAAGCCCGGCCGGTGATTGCTGGGGACAAGTCCGGCCGGGTCCGTCTGTCAGTGGCCGGGCGAGCCCGGGACGTTGCTCCGGTGTGACGGGGGTCTCAGCCCGCGAACATCCGCTCGGCGGTGCTCTCGGCGGCGTTCCTCACCGTGACGCTCGGGCATCGCCCGTTTTACACGCCTCGATGCGCGGGTTAGAGTCGGAGCCCCTGGGAGCGCTCCCAGGGACTTCTCCCCACCCCATCCCCGAGGTGTTGCAGTGAAACGCAGAGCGAAAGTCCTCCTGGCCACGGCCCTCGCCGTGGCCGCCGCGACGGCGACCGCGTTCTTCGCGCTGCCGGCCGGCGCGGAGACCGCGACGTTCACCGTCGCGAACTCCTGGAACAACGGTTACCAGGGTCAGGTGACGGTCGGCAACGACACGTCGTCGGCGATCAGCACCTGGAAGGTCGAGCTGACGTTACCGGCCGGAACCACTGTGGGCCAGGCCTGGAACGCTACGATCAGTTCGGCCGGGAACACCTGGACCTTCACGCCGGCCGGCTGGAACGCGACGATCGCGGCCGGGGCGTCGACCAGTTTCGGCTTCATCGCGAACGGGTCCGGGCGCCCCACGAGCTGCCTCGTCAACGGGAAGGCGTGCACCGGCTTGACCGTACCCTCGTCGCCCGCCGCGTCGTCGCCCAGCGCGAGCGCCTCGCCGAGCGCCAGCGCCTCCGCCAGCGCGAGCGCCTCCCCGAGCGCGCCTACGAACGGCACCCCGGTGGAGGTCAACGGGCAGCTGCGGGTCTGCGGCACCAAGCTGTGCAACGAGCACGGCGGCGTGGTCCAGCTCAAGGGCATGAGCACGCACGGTCTGCAGTGGTTCCCCAGCTGCTACACCGACGCGTCGCTCGACGTGCTCGCGAACGAGTGGAACGCCGACCTCTTCCGGATCTCCATGTACGTCCAGGAGGGCGGGTACGAGACCAACCCGAGCGGGTTCACGGCGCAGGTCAACAACCTGGTCGAGAAGGCCACGGCACGCGGCCTCTACGCGCTGATCGACTTCCACACGCTCACGCCGGGTGACCCGAACTTCAACCTGGAGCGGGCCAAGACGTTCTTCCGCGAGGTGTCCGCGCGGCACGCCGCCAAGGAGAACGTGATCTACGAGATCGCCAACGAGCCGAACGGCGTGAGCTGGGCGCAGATCAAGAGCTACGCCGAGCAGGTCATCCCGATCATCCGGGCGAACGACCCGGACGCGGTCGTGGTCGTCGGCAGCCGGGGCTGGTCGTCGCTGGGCGTCTCCGAGGGCGGGTCGTCCTCCGAGATCATCAGCAACCCGGTCAGCGCGTCGAACGTGATGTACGCGTTCCACTTCTACGCGGCGTCGCACAAGGACAACTACCGCGCCGAAGTGGAGCGGGCCGCCGCGTCGATCCCGCTGTTCGTCACCGAGTTCGGCACGGTCAGCTACACCGGGGACGGCGCGGTCGACGTGGCCAGCACCAACGCCTGGCTCGACCTGCTGGACCGGCTCCGGATCTCGTACGCGAACTGGACGTACTCCGACGCCGGTGAGGGCAGCGCCGCGTTCAAGCCGGGCACGTGCAACGCCGGCTCGTTCGCCGGGACCGGCTCGCTCACCGAGTCCGGCGCGCTGCTGCGCAACCGCCTCCGCGCGGCGTGACGACTCCGGGCGCCGGGGGTAAGGGCCCGGCGCCCGGTCTTAACTGTTCACTTATATAAGCAAGTCCTGATAGGCTCCCGCACGTGCATGCGTTCGATGTGCTCGGGGACCCGGTCCGCCGCCGGATCCTCGAGCTGCTCGCCGCCGGCGAGCAGACCTCCGGCTCCGTCACGGCCACCATCCGGGCGGAGTTCGGCATCAGCCAGCCCGCGGTCTCTCAGCACCTGCGGGTGCTGCGCGACAACGGTTTCGCCACCGTGCGCCCGGACGGCGCACGCCGCCTCTACGCGGTCGACGACACCGCGTTCCGCGAGGTCGACGAGTGGCTGACGCCCTTCCGGCGGTTCTGGACGCCGCACCTCGCCGCCATGGCCACCGAGGTCGCCCGCGGCAGACGACAGCGACGCTTCGAGGGAGAGACCACGTGATCGACGCGAGAGAGCAGATCAATGCGGTACGACGCACGCTCGGCACCCGTGTGCTCGAAGCGGGAGAGGCCCGGGAGCTGACGATCAGCCAGGTCTACCGCACCGGCCTCGACGACATGTGGACGGTGGTGACCGCCCCCGAGCGCATCGCCCGGTGGTTCCTGCCCGTCACCGGCGAGCTGCGCCCCGGCGGGCGATACCAGCTCGAGGGCAACGCCGGCGGCACCGTCACGGCCTGCGAGCGGCCACGGTCCTACGCGGCCACCTGGGAGTTCGGCGACCAGATCAGCTGGATCGAGGTCGAGCTCACGCCGGAGGGCCCGGACCGGACCCGGTTCTCGCTGACCCACATCGCCCACGTCGACGAGCACTGGGGCCGGTTCGGCCCGGGCGCCACCGGCGTCGGCTGGGACTCGGGCCTGCTCGGCCTGGCGATGCACCTGGCCGCACCGGAATCGCCGCGCGACGACGCGGCGATCCTGGCGTGGACGGCGTCCGAGGACGGCACGTTGTTCATGAAGCTGAGCAGCGACGCCTGGGCCGAGGCCGACATCGAGGCCGGCGAGGAGCCGGAGACGGCACGCACCCGGGCCGCGAACACCTACGCGGCGTACACCGGCGGCTGACCGCCCCCGCGCCCCGGCGCGCCCCGCGCCCTGGCGCGCCCGGATCGGGCAGGCCGGGGCGACGCCGGGTCAGCGGGGCGTCGTGCGGTCGGACGATGCCGGCAGCCGGGCCGGAAGGTCCGGGCCGCGGCGCCGGGCCCGGAGGCGGCCGCGGACGTCGCCGGCGCGCAGGCGGGCCGGGCCGAGCCGGTCCCGGACGGCCAGCCAGGTGCGGGTGGCGCGGGCCCGGGTGGTGGGGTGCGCCGTCGTGGCGAGCTGGTATCCGAACTGCCGGAGCCGGTCGCCGAAGACCGCCTCGCACCTGTCGATCTCGTCCGCGGTGAGCCGGTGCTGCCAGCTCGCCACCCGGGCCGTCGTCACCTCGGAGTGGGTGAGCGAGTGCCAGGTCTTGTACTCCGGCACCGCGACCGGGGCCAGCTCGGACGGCCGGGCCATCGCCGTGTCGTAGTCCTCGCCGAGGAACGCGCAGATCGCCCGCAGGTGCGGTTCCGGCTCGGCGACCAGGTCCTCGTAGCGCACCTGCTGGTAGACGTCGGACGGGTACTCACGGGCGGCGCGCATCGCGGCGTCCGCGGACCGCGCCCAGGTGTCGACGAGTTTGCCGAAGTCGGCCGGACCCCAGGGCGTCTCCTTGAGCGACGCCACGCAATCCCGGCCGTCGCGCACGATGTTGATGATCTGGGCGTCCGGGAAGAGCCGCAGGATGACGGGGAGATTCCGCAGGTACGAGGGCCGCTTGTCGCCCCAGCGTGGTTTACCGAAGCGCTGGGCGTACATCTGGAAGACGGTCCCGAAGGCGGAGCCGAGGGTGGGCGGCGCCGCGACGACGGCCTCGACCACCGCCTCGCCGGGCAGGCCCAGGTCGCCGAAGTGCGGAGACGCGACGATCCACTCGGCGAGGGCGCGCCGCTGCTCGGGGCTACTGAGATCGCCGTACTCGTGGCGGCGCTCGTAGCCGGGAAGCAGGAAGCGGTTCTCCGGCGGCAGCGCGATCCGCGGATGGGCGTGCAGCATCAGCTGAAGCATCGTGGTGCCGGAGCGGGGGCAGCCGACGACGAAGATCGGGCGATCACTGGACATGGCGTAGACCGTAAAGTAGTTTTTGTCCGATTTGCAAAGAACTTACCATCTATATGGAGGCGCTTGCGTGTGATGAGCCGATCCCATGACGGATCTGAGCTGTTGAGCCACTGTCTCGCCGAACCCGGCGCCTGGCAAGCGAAACGTCCCTGATTTCCGGGACCGCCGCCCGTGGAGACCGGGACGGCGGGCGGGACACCGTTGCGGCGACAGCGACGCGACGAAGGAGTTCCGCATGACCCACACGACCGGCCGCGGCTGGGCGATCACCGGCGTCCTCGCCGGATGCGCCGGCTTCGGCGCCCTGGTGCTCGAGTCCGGCCTGGCGATGTTCAGCGAGGAGCGGGTGTACGCCGACGCGGCGCTCATGTACACCGAGACCTACGACCGCCGGCTGATCATCGCGGCGTTCCTGCCCCTGATGGTCCTCGCCGGGCTCGGCGCCGCGATCTTCGGGGCCGGGCTGCGCCGCTGGCTGGCCGCCCAGTCGCCGGCCGGCAGCCTGGTCCCCGAGCTGGCCGGCTGGGGCACGCTGCTCGTCGCGGCGCTCAGCCTGGTCGGCTCCGGGCCGGTGACCGAGGTGTACTTCCAGGTGATCCACGCGTACAACCCGGCCGACCCGGACATCGCTATGACATTGCAGCGGCTGATGGACACGCTGCCCTGGGTCTGGACCGGACTGCTGCTGACCACCGGCGCGATCACCGTGGCGGCGCTGCGGCACGGCGCCGCCCCGCGCTGGCTGGGCTGGGTCAGCGCGGTGGTCACCCTCCTGATGGTGGCGGTCAACGTGTTCCCGCAGCAGTACCTCACCGGTTACCTCGGCGGGCTCTGGCTGATCGTGGCGGGCGCGGCGTTCGCGTTCCGCCGGGCCGCGCCGGCGCCGACTGTCTCGCAGCTGACTGGCCAGGGCGTCGCCGGCTGACATAGTGGCCGCGTGCCGATCGGAACACATCGGACGGCGGCGGCTCCGGTCGCCGCCGTCGCGCTGCTCACCGCTGCCACGGCCGTCGTGCTGCTGCCGTTCTCGCGGACCGACGAGGCGTGGACCGAGTGGTTCTACCTCACCGACCTGACCGTCGCCGTCGTCTACGGCCTGCTGGCGTACCTGCTGCTCAGCCGGGGCGCCCGGGCGGTCGGCGCGCTCGCCGGGCTGGCCGCGATCGGCGGCGGCCTGGCGGCGATCGGGCAGCGGGTCCCGCACCTGCTCCCCGACCTGGTCGGGACGGCCTGGGTGCCCGGCACGCTCGCGCTGATCACGGTGCTGCCGTGGCTGGTCCGCGACGACCCGCTCCCCCGGCACGCCCGGATCGCGGTCGCCGCCGGGCTCACGGTCAGCGCGGGGCTCACGGTGATGCGGGCGTTCCGGGCGGCGAGCCCGGCCTGGAGCGACATCCTCGACACCACGCTGCCCCAGCAGATGGGCATCGTGGTCGTTCTCGGACTCGCGGCGACGGCCGACGCGGCCCGGCGATGGCGGGTCCTGCCCGGCGACCGGCGGCGCGGGCTCGGCTGGCTGACCGTGGGATCGGCGCTGATGGCGCTCTCGTTCGTGCCGATCGCGCTGCCGCTGGAGGTGTCCCGGCCGATCACGTACGCGTCGGTCACCCCGGTGCTGCAACTGGCCGCGCAGGCGTTCTTCCCGGCCGCCGTGCTCGCCGTGGTGCTCCGGCAACGACTCTGGGGCGTCGACGTGGCGGTCAGCCGGACCCTGCTCTGGTCGCTGCTCACGGCCGCAGCGATCACCGCCTATGTGCTGATCACGCAGGCCGTCGTGCTGCTCGCGCCGCTGCCCGGCGGCACCGCGGGCGCGGTCGCGGCGGGGGTCCTGGCGGTGGCGGTCTTCCCGGCCAGATCATGGCTTCAAAACCGGATCGACCATTTGGTACGGGGACCGTCAGCGCGCCCCGGAGCAGCGGCGGAACGGCTGGCCCACCGGATCGGGACGGACGCGGCGGGTCCGGTGGCGGGCGCGCTGGAGGCGATCCGGGAGTCGCTGCGGCTGCACTCGGTGCGGCTGGAGACCGGCGACGTCGTGCAGGAGATCGGGGCGCCGGGCGGGCCGGAGCTGACGGCCGGGCTCAGCCTCGGCGGGGTGCCGGTGGGGCGGCTCACCGTCACCGGGGCGCCCGGGGAGCGGCTGGATGCCCGTACCCGCAAGGATCTCGGAATGCTGGCCGGGCCGGTGGCCGCTGTCGCGCAGCTGGCCGTGCGCACCGACCAGCTCGCGGCGGCCCGCGCCCGGACCACCGCGGCGCGCGTCGAGGAACGCCGCCTGCTGCGCCGGGAACTCCATGACCGGCTGGGGCCCACCCTGGTCGGTATCGGTCTCACCGTGCAGGGCGCGCGCAATCTCGTCGATGCCGGGCGGACCGCTGAGGCCGGCGAGATGCTGGACCTGCTGCGGGCCGAGCTGGATCGCAGCGCGGAGGACGTGCGGACCCTGGCGCGGGCGCTGCTGCCGCCGTCGCTGGAGCGGCACGGGCTGGGGGTGGCGCTGACCGAGCTCGCGGAACGGCTCAGCGGGCCGCCGGCGCCGTCACGTTCGGCCCTGACGCCCGAGCCGGACCTGGCGGTCAGCGCGGAGATCAGCGGGGACGTGGCGGCGCTGACGCCGGAGGTGGCGGCCGGGCTCTACGGGATCGCGGCGGAGGCGCTGGTCAACGCGCGGCGGCACGCGATGGCTTCGGCCGTCCGGGTCAGCGTGGACGTGGACGGGTCCGGCGTGGTTCTGGAGATCGTGGACGACGGGCGGGGCATCCCGGCCGACGCCGAGCCCGGGGTGGGGCTGCGGTCGATGCGGGAACGCGCGGAGGAACTGGGCGGGACGTTGACCGCCGGGCCGGTGTCTCCGGCGGATTCTGGGGCGCGCACGCTGGTGCGGACCGGGACCGTCGTGCGGGTGGTGCTGCCCCGATGAGCCTCCGGGTGGTGATCGTCGATGATCATCCGATGTTCCGGATGGGCGTACGCTCGCTGGTCCTGTCCCTGGACGGCCTGGAGGTGGCCGGCGAGGCCGCCGGGCACGCGGCCGCCCTCGAGGTGGTGGCGGCGACCCGGCCGGACGTGGTGCTGATGGACCTGAACCTCGGCGGCGACTCCGGGGTGGACGCGACGGCCGACCTGCTGCGCCGCGATCCGGGCACCCGGGTGCTGGTGCTGACCATGCTGGACGACGACGACTCGGTGTTCGCGGCGATGCGGGCCGGGGCACGGGGCTACCTGCTGAAGAGCGCGTCGCCGGCGGAACTGGAACGGGCCGTGCACGCCGTCGCGAACGGCGACGTGATCCTGTCCGGGCCGGTCGCGCAGCGGGCGCTCGGGTTCCTGACCGGGGCGCGGACCGGCGGGTCGCCGTTCCCCGAGCTGACCCAGCGGGAGCTGGACGTGCTGGACCTGGTGGCGCGGGGGCTGGACAACCTGGCGGTGGCGCGGCGGCTGTCCCTCAGCGACAAGACGGTGCGGAACTACCTGTCCGCGATCCTGGCGAAGCTGCGGGTGGCGGACCGGTCACAGGTGATCGTCCGGGCGCGGGAGGCGGGGCTGGGCGGGGCGCGATAGCGGCTCCCGGCCGGGGACGGGGACGGCTCAGGTCCGGGATTCTCCGAGATCCAGCCACCGCCGGGCCGAGCCGTAGCCGGCGCAGGTGAAGCGACGCGGTGAGCTGCCTGCACTACGGCCGGCGTGCCGGAGCCGTAGCCCACGCAGGCAAAACGGCGCGGTGACCTGCCTGCGCTACGGCCGGCGTGCCCGAGCCGTAGCCCACACAGGCAAAACCACGCAGTGACCTGCCTGCACTACGGCCGGCGTGCCCGAGCCGTAGCCCACGCAGGCAAAACCACGCGGTGACCTGTATGCGCTACGGCTCGGGTTCTCGCAATTCCACTTAGCTTAGTGGATCTTGGAGTCGGTGCTGGTGGGCGACGGGTCCGGGGTGATGCGTCCGCCCTCGCAGCCGGACAACTAACCCGGATCGTCACGTGGCGTGCCTGCATCCGGGGTAAAGCCGGCGCTTTCCGGAAAGCCGCAGACGTGGGAGGCCCCACAGAATGCCGCACACCCCGTAACGCTCCCCATGGACAGTCACCCATCGTGACGCGGGGTCGGCTCGGCGAGGCCTCAAGACGCAGACCCGGCGATCCGTGCACCCAGCGGGCGAAATCGCGGGCGACGAGGCGACCGCGCGGACCAGAACGCCCGGGGCAGACCGGTCGACCCGTGCCGCGACCGGTGCCGACGACGACCGGGCACCAACGACGACCTGCCTGCACTACGGCCGACGCGCCCGAGCCGTAGCCCACGCAAGCAAAACCACGCGTTGACCTGCCTGCACTACGGCCGGCGCGCCCGAGCCGTAGCCCACGCAAGCAAAACGGCGCGGTGACCTGCCTGCGCTACGGCTCGGCCGGGACAGGGACGTCTCAGGTCCCCGGGCGCCTGGCGGGCGGGCGGGCGGGCGGGCGGGCCGATGCCAGCACAGACCGGGTGGCGAAATCCCCGCCGACCGGCTCGTGCCGGACGACGGGGATTCACAACAATCAGGCGAGCTTCTTGGACTTCTTGATCGCGGCGGTGAGCGCCTCGAGCAGCGGAGCGGCGCCGTTCCAGGAGTAGATCGGGACGGCCTGCCACGGGAAGACCTGGTTCGCCTTGACGGCGGGCAGCGCGTTCCAGGCCGGCTTGGCGGCCAGGTCCTTCGGCTGCAGGGTGCCGGCGCGGGCGTCCAGGAAGATGATGTCGGCGTGGTACTTGTCGGCGTTCTCCCAGCTCAGCGACTCGTAGTAGTCACCGCCGTCGGTCTTCTCCGGGACGATGATGTCGACGCCGAGCTCCTTGAAGTACATGATGTCGGACGACACCTTGGGGTTCGACACGTAGAAGATGTCGGCGGCGCCGGAACCGGCCAGGACCTTGATGCCACCGCTGGCCTTGGCCGCGGCGGACAGGTCGGCGGCGGCCTTCTCGAAGCGGGCCTTGGCCTCGACGACCTTCGGGGCGTTGAGGTCGGCGCCCAGCGAGGCGGCGAGGTCGGCATACCGCTGGATCGGCTTGGGCAGCGGGACCCGGCCGACGGTGATGGTCGCGGTCGGGGCGAGGCCGAGGATCTTGTCCTTGCTCTCGTCCGGGATGTACCAGTACGCGCCCGGGTCGAACATGTGGGTGATCAGCAGCTCGGGGCTGAGCGCCGCGTACTTCTCGACGGAGAACTCGCCCCAGGCGTTACCGATGATCTCGACCTTGTTGATGTCGAGGTCGCCGGCCTGCTCCTCGGCGGTGCCGTCGGCCTTCTTGGTCTCGCCGAAGACGCCGACGATCTTGTCCTGGAGGCCCAGGTCGACGAGGGCGGCGGCGGTGCCGGTGAACGCGACGATCTTGCTGGGGACCTTGTCGGCCTTCAGGTCCTTGGGCTGGTCGTCGGTGAACGACCAGGGGCCGGCAGCGGCGGCGGGGGCGGAGGCGGCAGAGGAGGACCCGGTCTCCTCGTTGCTGCCGCACGCGCTGAGCAGCGCGCCGAGACCGGCGGCGCCGCCCGCGGCCAGCAGGCCACGACGGGACAAAGAAAGGTTCGAGTACGACATCTTCAAGTCTTTCTCATGGGTACGACCGGTCACTCGACCGCGTGAATGGTTAGGCTAACCTAACGAGCCGAACGCGCGTCAACAGGATCCGCCGAACCGTGACAGGAGCTTCAACTGTCCACCTATGACACCCCTACGGATCAGGGGATACGCACCACGGCCCCGGAACCGGGCGTCGTGCCGGCACCCGCGCCCGCGCCACCGGGCAAGCGCCTGCCGGTTCGGCTCACCGGACTGCTGATCTCGTTCGTCCTGCTCGCGGTCGTGCTGATGCTCAGCATCGGGTTCGGCGCCCGCCTCCTCAGCATCGGCGAGGTCTGGTCCGGACTCACCGATCCGGCATCCGACTACTACCGGATCGTCCACGAGATGCGGCTTCCGCGTACCCTGCTCGGCCTGATGGTCGGGATGGCGCTCGGCCTGGCCGGCGCGATCATGCAGGCGCTGACCCGCAACCCGCTCGCCGATCCCGGCCTGCTCGGCATCAACGCCGGCGCGTCGGCCGGTGTCGCCTCGGCCGCCGTGTTCCTCGGCATCGGCTCGTTCTACGGCTACATCTGGTTCGCCCTGGCCGGCGCCGCGGTCGTCACCGCCATGGTCTACGCGGTCGGTGGTGGACGGTCGGCGACCCCGGCGAGGCTCGCGCTGGCCGGCGCCGCCCTCAACGCGACGCTGTACTCCTATGTGAGCGCCACGCTGCTCTCCGACTCGCAGGCGATCGAGAAAGTCAAGTTCTGGACGGCCGGCTCACTGGCCAGCGCCGACTTCGCCACCGTGACCCGGCTCCTGCCGTTCTTCGCGGCCGGCCTGGTGGTCGCGCTGCTGGCGGCCCGCCCGCTGAACGCGCTGTCGCTCGGCGACGACGCGGCCCGCGCCCTCGGCGCCCGGCCCGCGGTGATCCGCACCGCGGTGATCGTGGCGGTCACCCTGCTCTGCGGCGGCGCCACCGCCGCCTGCGGCCCGATCGTCTTCGTCGGCCTGCTCGTGCCGCACATGGTCCGCCCGTTCACCGGGCCGGACCTGCGCTGGCTGCTGCCGTACACAGCGGTGCTCGCGCCGGTGCTGCTGCTCGGCTCGGACGTGCTGGGCCGGATCCTCGGCAGCCCCGGCGAGCTCCAGGTCGGCACGGTCACCGCGGTCCTCGGCGGCCCCCTCTTCCTCTACCTCGTGCGAGCCGCCCGATGACCACCGCTGTCGTTCCGAAGCCGGCCACCCCGACCGGCAATCGCGTCGGGATCCGCCCGCGCGCCGTCGTGGTCGGCGTGATCGCCGCGCTGCTCACCGCCGCGATCAGCGTGATCACGCTGGGCACCGGCGAGTTCCCGATCGCGCCCGCCGACGTGGTGAAGACCCTGTTCGGCCAGGGCACCGCCGCCCAGGACTTCATCGTCAACGAGCTGCGCCTGCCCCGGCTGATCACCGCGATCCTGGTCGGCGTGGCCCTCGCGGCCGGCGGCGCGGTCTTCCAGTCGCTGGTCCGCAACCCGCTCGGCAGCCCGGACGTCCTCGGCGTCACGAACGGCGCGAGCACCGCCGCGCTGGTCGTGGTGATCCTCGGTGGCAGCAGCCTCCAGCTCTCGCTCGCCGCGGTCGCCGGCGGGCTGGGCGCGGCCCTGCTCATCCAGCTGATCGGCGGCAGGCACGGCCTGCACGGCTTCCGGTTCATCCTGGTCGGCATCGGCCTGTCCGCCATCTTCACCGGCATCACCGGGTACCTGCTGACCCGCGGTGTGCAGATGGAGAACGCACGGGCCCTGCTCTGGCTCACCGGCAGCCTGGACGGCCGGGACTGGCACCAGGCCGGGCCGCTGCTCGGCGTGCTCGCCGTGACGCTGCCGATCCTGCTGCTGGCGTGCGGCCCCGGCCTGAAGATCCTGGAGATGGGCGACGACGCTGCGGCCGCGCTGGGCGTACCCGTGAAGGCTCTTCGCACCTCCGCTCTCTTCGTCGCGGCCCTGCTCGTGGCGTGCGCCGCGGCAGCGGCCGGACCGGTCGCCTTCGTCGCGCTGATCGCGCCGCACCTGGCGAAGAAGCTCACCCGGGCGCCCGGCCCGAACCTGATCCCGTCCCTCGCCATGGGCGCGCTGCTGCTGGTCGGCGCGGACTGGCTCGCACAGCACGCGCCCCGGGCTCTGCCGGTCGGCGTGGTCACCGGCATCGTCGGCGGCGCCTACCTGGTCTGGCTGCTCACCATGGAACGCCGGGCCGGACGGATCTAGAAGAACATGACGAACACAGGAGAACAGATGAGTCGCCTCAGCGGTACGGGAATGACTCTGGCCTACGACAAGCGAGTCATCGCCGAGCAGCTGAGCGTCGACATCCCGGACGATTCGTTCACCGTGATCATCGGTCCGAACGCGTGCGGCAAGTCCACGCTGCTGCGGGCCCTCGCGCGGCTTCTCAAGCCGACCGCCGGCACCGTGCTGCTGGACGGGCAGGACCTGCAGTCCCAGCCGACCCGCCAGGTCGCCAAGACGCTCGGCCTGCTGCCGCAGTCGTCGACCGCGCCGGACGGCATCACCGTGGCCGAGCTGGTGGCACGCGGCCGGTACCCGCACCAGAGCCTGCTGCGCCGCTGGTCGACCACGGACGAGCAGGTGGTGACCGAGTCGATGACCGCGACGGGCGTCGCCGACCTGGCCGACCGCAACGTCGACGAGCTCTCCGGCGGTCAGCGCCAGCGGGTCTGGCTCGCCATGGCGCTCGCCCAGCAGACGCCGCTGCTGCTGCTCGACGAGCCGACCACGTACCTGGACATCGCCCACCAGATCGAGGTGCTCGACCTCTGCGCCGAGCTGCACGAGACGCAGGGCCGGACCCTGGTGGCCGTCCTGCACGACCTGAACCACGCCGCCCGCTACGCCACCCACCTGATCGCCATGCGCGGCGGCACTGTCGTGAAGTCCGGCAGCCCCGGCGACGTGCTCACCGCGGATCTGGTCGAGGAGGTCTTCGGCCTGCCCTGCCGGGTGATCGACGACCCGGAGACCGGCACGCCGCTGGTGGTGCCGGCGGCTCGTCGCCGATTGGCCTCAACATCGGAAACCGTCTGACGATATAGGGGACATGTCCCCTGATTCCGGTCTGACCCGGTGGTTCACCAACCTCCGGGTCAGAAACAAGATTCTCACCACGGTGCTGGTCGTCGCCGTGGCCCTGAGCGCCGCCTGCGTCTTCGCGGTGCTGCGCATGTCGGCGATGGACGACCGGATGAACGACCTGCGCGACACCAACGTGCAGAACCTCACGCTGCTCGGGCACATCCGCGGCGCGCAGTCCGACATCAACCACTACTCCACGTCGCTGGTCTCGGCCGGCACGTCGGCCGCCGACCGGGCCGCCGCCGGCAAGGGCCAGGCCGCGGCGGTCGAGGAGCTCGACACGGCGCTGGCCGAGTACGCGGCGCAGCCGAAGACCGCGGCGGCCGCCGCCACGCTCGCCGAGTTCACCGAGCACTGGGAGCAGTTCAACACCGCGATGGCGGCGGCACAGGCCGGCAAGGACTCCGGCATCGACTTCGACGAGGTCATCATGGGCATGTCGACATCGGTCGACGACCTGGTGATCGAGGAGGGCGCGAGCGCCGCGGCCGCCGCGAGCGAGGCGCACTCCGCGTACGTCGAGGCCCGCCGCGACGTGCTGATCACCCTGGTCGCCGCGCTGGCGATCGGCATCGGCCTGGCGATGCTCGTCGGCCGCTCGATCACCCGCCGGCTGGACCCGGTCGCCGAGGCGATGGAGGCCGTCGCCGCCGGTGACCTGACCCGGTCCGTCCCGGCCACCGGCAAGGACGAGATCGGGGCGATGGCGCGCTCGGTCAACAAGGCCACCGAGAGTGTCCGGGAGACGGTGGGCGCGCTGGCGCACAGCGCCGAGATGCTCGCCGCCAGCACGGCCGAGTTGAATCGAGTCAACGAGCAGACCGTCGCCGGTTCCGAGTCGGTCTCCGAACGGGCCGGCTCGGCGAACGCCTCGGCAGAGGAGGTCTCCCGCAACCTGCGGACCGTCGCGACCGGCGCCGACGAGATGGCGATGGCCATCCAGGAGATCGCGCAGAGCGCCGCGGCCAGCGCGGGGGTCACCCTCGAGGCGGTCTCGGTCGTCTCCGAGACCACCCAGACCGTCAGCAAGCTCGGCGCCAGCTCGCAGGAGATCGGCGCGGTGGTCAAGGTGATCACCTCGATCGCCGAGCAGACCAACCTGCTCGCCCTGAACGCGACGATCGAGGCGGCCCGCGCGGGCGAGTCCGGCAAGGGCTTCGCCGTGGTGGCCGGTGAGGTCAAGGAGCTCGCTCAGGAGACGGCGAAGGCCACTGAGGACATCTCCAAGCGGGTCCAGGCGATCCAGGCCGACACCGAGAGCGCGGTCGCCGCGATCACCCGGATCGGCGAGGTGATCGAGCGGATCAACCAGTTCCAGACGACGATCTCGGCGGCCGTCGAGGAGCAGACCGCGACGACCGCGGAGATGAACCGCAACGTGGCGACCGCCGCGGCCGGCAGCGCGGAGATCGCGTCGAACGTGAGCCACGTGTCGAGCGCGGCCGAGCAGAGCCGGGCCGCCGTGGCGTCGGGTCAGCAGGCGGCCGTCGAGCTGGCCACTCTCGCCGGCGACCTGAACGACCTGGTCCGCCGGTTCCAGTACCGCTGATCGCTCGCTGAGATGCCCGGCCCATCAGGGCCGGGCATCTCCTATGCCGGGACCGGGACGCCGAGCTTCTCCGCCGCGACCCGCAGCTCGGCCCAGACCTTGGCGGCCACCGGGACACCGTCCGCGGCGCGCTTCTCCGCCACCGCCGCGCTGCCCTCGCCCGGATAGCGGATCTCCGAGTCCTCGTCGGCGCGGGTCAGGCCCTTGAGCGTCTCCAGGGTGGCGGCGACGGCCGGGCCGAACGCGTCCGCGTCGCCGAACGCGGCCGGGTCCAGCGCCAGGATCAGCGCGTTCTGCCGGTGCACCCGGCCCTGCGGGTCGTCGCCGTGGAACGAGCTGAGGATCGGCGCGCCGACCAGCACGCTGGTGAGCAGCTCGAAGACGAGGGACATCCCGGCGCCCTTGACGCCGCCCAGGGGCAGCGGCATCTTGGCCAGATCCGGGTCGGTGGTCGGGGTGCCGTCGGCGGTTGCCGCCGTACCCTCGGGAAGTTGTCGCCCGGCGTTGCGGTACTGCGCGATCTTGCCGAGCGCGATGCCCGCCGTCGCCATGTCGAGCAGCGCGGGCGGCCGGCCCGAGGCCGGCACCGCGATGGAGAGCGGGCTGGTCGCGACGGCCGCGCCCTTCACCCCCGGGTACGACATCTGCGGCATTCCGGCCACGAAGACGACTCCGATCAGATTGGCGTCAGCGATCCGGGACGTGTAGTAGCCGATCGCGCCGGTGTGGACGGTGCGGCGCACGCCCACCGCCCCGATCCCGTTCGCCCGGGCCCGGCTGATCGCCTCGTCGGCGGCGGCGGTGAGCGCGATCGGGCCGGGCGCCCGGCCGGCGTCGAGCACCGCGACCGCCGGGCTGGTCGACCCGAACGAGAGGGACGGCTCCTTACCGGCCTCACCGGAATCGAGCAGTTCCAGGTAACGCGGCACCCGGGAGGCGCCGTGCGAGTCGACGCCGCGCAAGCTGGCCCAGGTCAGGACGTCGGCGATGGTGGCGGCGTGCTCGGCACGGACGCCGGCCGCGGTGAACAACGCGGTGGTGAAGGCGCGCAGCTCAGCGGCCGGCACCAGGACTTTCTGCTGCGGCATGACGGCTCCTTCAGCGGGATACGTGGACGTTGAGGATCGCGGTGACGCCGTGGCGGACGGCCTTGAGCGCGCGGTCCAGGGCCGGCGTCAGCTCGTCCTTCGCGGAGACGGTCTCGCCGTGCATGCCGAACGGCTCGGCGAACGCGGCGAGGTCGGGCTGGTCGCTGAGGTCGTTGCCGAGGAACTCCCCGGTGCCGACCGCGGCGCCCTGCGGGTAGAAGCGCAGGTGGTTCATCTTCATCGAGCGGTACTCGGTGTTGTTGAAGACCACGATCAGCACCGGCAGGCCGTTCGCCTTCGCGGCCTGCAGCGACGGGATCACCGGGTTGTAGAGGAAGGCGCCGTCGCCGACCGTGAACACGACCGGCTTGTCCGGGACGGCCAGCTTCACGCCGAGCGCCACCGCGATGCCCTGGCCGAGACCGCCCTGCACGTAGAAGTAGGAGTCGGGCTCGGTGCGCCGCAGATGGCGCTGGACGACCCGGCTGTGGGTGATCGTCTCGTCGACGACGATCGCGTCGTTGCCGATGGCGTCGCGGAGGGTGGCCACGACATGAACCGGGTCGAGGCCGGTGGCCCTCTTCTCGGCGGCCGCGACAGCGTCCGCCTCGACCGATTCATACGAGATTTCGCGGCTCATCCCTTGCTCCTGCGCCCGCACCGCCATCTCTCGCAGCGTCGCGGCGACCCCGCCCTCCAGGTAATGGTCGGCGTTCAGGACCTGATAGGCGATGTGCGGCCGCTGCGGCACCTCGTCGATCACGACGATCGTCGCGGCGGCCGGCCGGTTGCTCGGCGGGTAGAACGGCGCCCGGCAGTTCAGCAGCACGATCACGTCGGCGGTGTCCACCGGGATCTCCCCGCCCGCGTGCAGCGCGTGGTCGCGCGGGAAGTTCACGCAGACCGCCGAGTTCGGCTCGACGACCGGGATGCCCAGCGTCTCGGCGAACGTGACGAGCGCTTCCAGGCCGCCCGGCTCGCGCCCGGTGGTCTCGGTGACGATCACCGGGTTCGCCGCGCCGGCGAGCAGTTCCAGGATCGCCTGCATGTCCTCGGCCGCGCTCACCGTGCCGCCCGGCGGGACGAGCGGCTTGGGTTCCGGGCCCGCCCACGGCTCCAGCAGCACTTCCAGCGGGATGTTCAGGTAGACCGGGCCGGCCGGCGCGCGGGACGCCAGCTCCGCGCCGCGGGTGATCATCGTGGTCAGCGTGTGCACGCTGGCCGCCTGGTTCGACCACTTGGTGAACGGGGCGGCCATCTGGTGCGGGCCGCCGACCACGGAGAGATTGCGGTACCACTGGCCGCCCGGATCCGGGCCCGGCCCGTCGCCGTAGGTGGTCGACTCCGAGGAGGCCACCACCATCGGCACGCCGGCGAGCAGCGCTCCGTGCACGGCCATCGATCCCTGGAGCAGTCCCGGGCCGGCGTGCAGGAGCACGCCCTGCGGCTTGCGGGTGATCAGGCCGTAGCCGGTGGCCATCCCGACCGCCACTGTCTCGTGCAGCAGATCGAGATAGGAGGGGCAGGGCAGTCCGTCCCGGTGGCGGCGGGCCAGCGACTCCCACACCGGGGCCCACTCGGACCCCGGGGAGGAGAAGATGTAGTCCGCGCCGACCGCGTTGAACGCGCTGATGACTGCGTCGCCGCCATCGGTCTGGTGCGTCATGCCGGTCAGTTCCCGGACTCGATCGGCCAGTCCAGGACCTCGCAGATGCCCCGCCCCATGATCCATTCGAGCTCTTCCGGGGTGAAGTCGAAGTGCTTGGTGAACTGCTCGATCGTCTCCACGTAGCTGAGGCCGTGGCCGAGCAGGCGGGTGATGTCGGTGCCCCAGAAGCAGCGTCGCGGTCCCATCTTGTCGACCATCTCGCGGACGTACTTCTCGATGTTGAGGTTCGGGAAGGGCTGCGTCGAGTAACCGGGCAGCGCCGACACCTTCACGTAGATGTTCGGGTGCTGGTGCAGGTCGGCGGTCTCCTGCACCCAGTAGCCGATCGCGTCGTCCACACAGCGGGCCATGATGCCCATGTGATCAATGATGATCTTGAGGCCGGGGTGCCTCGCCGCGATCGCGCCGAGCTCGGCCTTCCAGATCGGCGCGTGCACCATGGTCGGGATGTTCAGCTCCTCGGCGAGGGGCCAGTACCAGTCGTTCGTGCCGTCGATCATCCAGTTGCGGTCGATCGGGCGGTGGAACGTGAGCCGGGTGCCCTTCACGTACGGGTTCTGCGCGAAGTCCGTCAGCATGGCTTTGCCCTCGGCGGGCTTGTTCTGCGGGATGCGAGCCATGATGCCGAACCGGTCCGGGTGCGCCTCGCAGGCCTCCAGGGCGTAGTCGATGCGGTCGCCCTCCCACGACGGCGGCAGGATCAGCGCCCGGTTCACGCCGGCCTCGTCCATCAGGGCGAGGCACTCCTCGTAGCTGAACGGGTCCTCCCGGTGGCCGTTCAGCCGGATACGCTCGCGGGCGCCCGGAACCCACTGACGGTCCGGGGTCTCTTCCTTCCAGATGTGCACCTGGGAGTCGACGACGAACATATGCGTTTCCTTTCTTACCCGGCTCATTCGGCTGACCGGCTTGGACTGCTCACAAGTTATGGGGGAATTCCGGCCCTGCGGAGTCCGTGGAGCGCAATCGGTTGTTGCAGGAAGCGGTTACTTCTCGAAGATCTGTCCCACGACGTGTTCGGCGATCGCCAGCGAGGACGTCGCCGCAGGTGAGGGGGCATTGCGCACGGCCGTCACGGGACCCAGCCGGTGGATCCGGAAATCGTCGACGAGGCTGCCGTCGCGGTCCAGCGCCTGCGCGCGCACCCCCGCGCCGGCCCGTTCGACGTCGGCCGCCCCGATCTCCGGCACGTATCGCATCGCCTCGGCCATGTAGCGCCGCTTGGAGAGCGATCCGCGGACCTCTTTCACTCCGGTCCGCCAGTGCTGTCGCGCCATCTGCCACGTTCCGGGCCACGCCGCCATCGCCGCGAGATCAAAAACATTGACCTGGGTACGGCGATAGCCCTCCTTCGCCGTGGCCAGCACCGCATTGGGGCCCACCTCGACCACGCCCGTCACGCGCCGGGTGAAATGCACGCCCAGGAACGGATAGCGCGGGTCCGGAACCGGATAGATCATGCCCCGTACCAGGTCCGCCTTGGCCGGCTTGACCCGCATGTACTCACCGCGGAACGGGATGATCCGCGGGCCCGGCGAATCGCCGGCCAGCTTAGCGACCTGGTCCGACTGGATGCCGGCGCAGACGATCACCCGGTCGGCGAGCAGGCGCCGCTCCCCCGCGGCGATCTCGATGCGGGAGCCCTGCCGGGTGAGCCGGTCCACCGCGAAGCCGGTGCGCACCTCTCCCCCGGCCGCGCCGATGTCCGCGGCGAACGCCCTGGCCACCCCCGGGAAGTCGGTGATCGCCGTCTCCGGCGAGTGCAGCGCAGCCAGACCGGCGGCATGCGGCTCGATCTCGCGGATCCCGGCCGGATCGACCCGGCGCAGACCGGGTACGCCGTTCTCCCGTGCCCGCTTCTCCAGGTTGTCCAGCCGGCCCAGTTCGTCCGCGCGAACCGCCACGACCAGCTTGCCGCACTCGTCGTACGCGATCCCCCGTTCCGCGCAGTACTCCCGCAGCAGCAGCCGCCCGCGCGTGCAGAGCTCCGCCTTCAGGCTGCCCGGCGGGTAGTAGATCCCGGCGTGCACGACGCCCGAGTTGTGGCCGGTCTGGTGCTGGGCGACCGCGGCCTCCTTCTCCAGGAGCACGACTCGGGTGCCCGGCCGGCGCCGGGTGATCTCCCGGCCGATCGCCAGGCCGACGATGCCGGCCCCGATGATCGCGATGGTCTCGTCCGCCACGTGTGTTGCCTCTCTACTGCTGACCACCGAAAGCGATGGCGAAGGTTTTGACCTTGGTATAGAACCGCAACGCCTCCGCCCCTTGCTCCTTGAAGGGGGAGCCGGAGTCCCGGAACCCGCCGAACGGCTGGTGCACGTCCCACCCGGACGTCGTGGTGTTGACGGCGATCTGGCCGCAGTCCGCCTCCGCCAGGAACCGGTGCGCGGCCGTCAGGCTGTCCGTGAAGATCGCGGCGGCCAGGCCGTACCGGGTGTCGTTGACGGCGGCGATCGCCTCGTCCAGGCCGTCGACCACCCGGACCGCGAGGACCGGGCCGAACACCTCGTCGCGCCACACGTCCATCTCCGGCGTCACGCCGGTGAGCAGGGTCGGCGTCACGAAGCAACCGGGCCCGTCGATCTCCGCACCGCCGGCCTCGACCCGGGCGCCCTGCTCGACCGCGCCGGCGACGTGCCGCAGCACGCTGGCCCGGTGCGACGGGCTGACCAGGGGGCCGACGGCCGTACCCTCGGCTCGGCCCGGACCGACGCGCAGCGCCCGCACCCTGCCGGTGAGCAGTGCGATGAACTCGTCGGCGACCGGCCGGTCCACCAGGACCCGGCTGGTCGCGGTGCAGCGCTGCCCGGCCTGGCCGAACGAGGCGGCCACCACCGCGGCGGCGGCCTTCTCCAGGTTCGCGCCGGCCAGCACCACCGAGGCGTTCTTGCCGCCCAGCTCGGACTGGAAGCGGACACCGCGCCCGGCGAGCTGGACCCGCAGCCGTTCACCCACCTCGTTGCCGCCGGTGAAGGTGACCGCCGCGATCCGCGGATCGTCCAGCAGCGCCCCGGAGATCTCGGCGGTCCGGCCGGTCACCACGTTGATCACGCCGGCCGGCAGGCCCGCGTCGTGCAGCGCCCGGGCCAGATGCAGGCCGGAGAGGGGTGTCTCGGTGGCCGGCTTCAGCACCACCGCGTTGCCGGCGGCGAGCGCCGGCGCGAGCTTGCGGGCCGGCGTGATCAGCGGGTCGTTCCACGGGGTGATCGCCAGGACCACGCCGAGCGGCTCCCGCTGGAACCCGGCCCGGACGTCCGGCCGGGCGTCGTTGATCAGGGAGCCGTACTCCTGCCGGCCCACCGCCGCGTAGTACTCGAAGAAGTCGGCGGCCTTCTCCGCCTCGCCGCGGGCCTCGGCGAGCGTCTTGCCGTTCTCCGCGACGATCGCCTCGGCGATCTCGGCGGCCCTGACCCGCAGCAGCACCGCGGCCTTCGCGAGGATCTTCGAGCGCTCGATCGGGTTGGTGGCCCGCCAGACGGCGAACCCGGCCTGCGCCGCGTCGTAGACGCCGGTCACCTGCGCGGGCGTCAACGCCGGCACCCGGGCGAACGGGGCACGCACGTCGGCCGGGTCGTAGACGTCGACCCAGCTCTCGGCGCCCACCCAGCGGCCTCCGGCCAGGGTCTCCATGGTGCGCACGGACATCACAGCTCCTTGAGAATCGCGTCGACACCGTTCAGCTTTCAGCCGTGCGCATCGTAGGAACGGCGAAACGTCGTCCACCATGGGTCGCGGAGGAAGCAATGGTTGCGTCCGGCGCACCCATTTCCCTGATGGAATGCGCTCTCAGAAGATCGTTTGCCACCTCGGGAGGAAACCGTGGCCTATGCCGTCGTCGCCCATTACCGGTGCGCCCCCGCCGATGCCGACCTGATTCGGGATGCCCTGCTGAAGATGCGGGAGGCCACCCGGGCAGAGCCGGCCAACCTGGAGTACGTGGTGCACGCCGGCGCCGGGGAGCCGGGAACGTTCGTCCTCTACGAGGTGTACACGGACCGGGCCGGTTTCGACGCCCACGCCGCCAGCCCGCACTTCGCCGAGCACATCGCGGGGGTGGTCCGCCCGCGCCTGCTCGACCGCTCGGTCGCGTTCGCCGAAGTCCTCCCGTGAGCTCGGGCAGGCACCCCCACCCGAGCCGTAGCGCACGCAGGTATCCCGGACCGGGAAGCTGCCTGGACTACGGCTCGGCGCGGCGCTGACCGGCGGGTGCGGCCGTCGAGTGGACCGGCCAACCGGGGTTACAGCTCGTTGCCCCAGCACATGCGGGCGAACGTCTCCACGTGGGTCAGCTTGCGCCACTGGTCCTCGACGCCGATCGCGGAATGGCCGGCCGTCTCGGAGAAACCGGCGCTCGGGCTGATCGCGACGTCCTCCAGGTCGCGGATCGCGCCGGCGACGTCCAACCGGTTCATCACCGTGTCGACGTCCTCCAGCTCGGCTACCAGCGGGGAGACGATGCCGAGGCAGACGTCCCGGTCGCCGGGGACGGCTCGCAGCAGCTGCTCCTCGGCCGGCGCCCCGGTGTCGTAGGGCAGCACCCAGCGGTCCACCGGCACCCCGGTGAACAGCTGTTCGGCGGCTGCCACGTCGAGGTCGCCGAGCACACGGGTGAGCGGGCACAGTCCGATGCGGACGTCGGACGGCTTGTCGGCGAGGGTCACCGCGAGGGCGTCGACGGCTATCGCGTCGGCCAGGCTCAGTGGTCCGGCGGGGCCAGCGAACAGGCTGGGGGCGTACCCATGGTTGTCCAGTTGGATGAGTCGCACGCCGCGCGCGACGACCGCCCGGATCTCCTCGTTGATGAGCTGGGCGAGGGCCTCGCCCAGCTCGCGGGCGCTGCGCCAGGCGCCGCCCGGTTCGAACGTGGTGGCCGCGAGGTAGGCCGGCGACGGCAGGGTGGCCTTCGCCGGGATCAGGGTCTGCGCGGCGACCGCTGCCACGTCGTCGGCGACGAGCGAGCGGTGCGGCTTCAGCTCGCCGTCGGCCACCCAGCGCTCGCCGTCGGCGTGCCGGAAACCGTGTACCGCGTCGAAGACGGCACTGCGGATGTCCCGGCGCCGGAACTCGCCGTCGGTGACCACGGTGAGGCTGAGCTTGCGCTGTTTACGGACCGCTTCGGCGATGGCGGCGTCCTCCACCGCCCGGCGGTCCTCCACCGCCCGGCCGTCCTCCACCGCCCGGCCGTCCTCCACCGCCCGGCGGTCGTCCGCCGGTGACAAGGACAGCAGCTCGGGCGGGCGGATCAGGCTGCCGTGGTGGTCGATGCGGAACTTGAAGGTGTCAGCCACGGCTCTTCCCCCACGCTGCGAAGATCAGCTCGTATCCGAGTTCCTTCAGCACCTCTTCGCAGGCCTGCTGGTCCTCGGCGGGTGTGCCGCCGGAGACGCCGAGGCCACCGAGGATCTCGCCGTCCCGTTTGATGGTCACGCCGCCCTCGGTCGCCACGATCGGGTGCGCGGCCATCGTGGAGAGCTGCGCGAAGAAGCCGGGGTTGCTCTGCGCCCAGTCGTAGAGCATGTTCGTCGGGCGCTCCATGATCGCGGCGCTGTAGGCCTTCGCGATCGCGATGCTCGGGGTCAGCGCGCGGGCGCCGTCCGAGCGTTTCACCGAGATCAGGTGACCGCCGGCGTCCACGATCGCGACGCTGAGCGCCTTGCCGAGTTGATCGCCGCGGGTGAGGACCGCGGCCAGGATCGCCTCGGCGTCGGACAGGGACAGTTTCACAGCGCCTCCCTGATCTCGGTGATGGCCGCGTTGTACAGCGCGGGCGATTCCCAGTACATCGAGTGCGGCGCACCGGGCACGATCGACAGGTGCGAGCCCTTGACCAGCTCGTGCGCCCGGCGGACGGTCGCGACGCTGAGCACCGCGTCGCTCTCGCCGGCCAGGAACCAGACGTGCACGCCGGAGGAGACGATCTCGTCGATCGTCGGGCCGTTGACCGACAGGTTCCGCAGGTCGGCCATCTTGGCGACGTTGAACGTGCCCATCTGCTGGAAGAGGAACGTCCGGGCCGGCTCCTCCTGCTGGAAACGACGGGACAACAGGCGGTCCAGGACCGGGAGTGTGACCGCTTCGGCCCGGTCGGCGGCGACCAGCTCGGAGAGCTCCGGGTGGTCGAGGCCGCCGAGGGAGTGGCCGAGCGCGACGCCGCGTACCCGATCGGGTAGTTGCAAACCGGCGCGCAGGGCCGCGACCGCGCCGATCGACTGGCCGACGAGCAGCACGTCGCGCAGGTCCTCGGCGTCGAGGACGGCGATCAGGTCGCCGGGGAAGTCCTGGCCGTCGAACTCGGGCATCGACGAGTCGGAGTTGCCAAAACCGCGCAGGTCGACGGTGACCACGGTGAACCTGTCGCGCAGCGCGGCGACCTGCTGCCACCATGCGGCATGGTGCCCGCCCGAGCCGTGCACGAAGACGATCGCGGGCCCGGACCCGTGGCGCTCGTAGTAGATCTTGGCTCCGTCGGGAGCGGAGGCGAAGGGCATCAGGCGGGCCGCTTTCCGTGGTAGACGAGCTCGATCATGGTGTGGTCCGGGTCGTGGATGTAGCAGAACTTCGACTGGTTCTCCGGACGCTCGATCGGGCGGGTGTGCCGGATCCCGAGCTCGTTCAGGTGCGCGAGGAATCCGTCCCAGTCCTCCACCTCGATCGCGAAGTGGTAGGGCGCCATCCGGTCCATTTCCTCGACCGGCGTGAAATGCAGATCGAAATTCCCCCGCGTCATCAGGACCACCTTGGTGTTGCTCTTCGGCGTGATCGCCTTGAGCCCGAACACCTTGGCGTACCACTCCTTCGTCCGCTCCGGATCGGTGGTGGGGAAATTGACGTGGTGGATGTACTTCGGTGCGTTGTTCATGATTCCTCCAGGACGGGGTTGGAGAGCGCGCCGATGCCGCTGATCTCGATGTCCACCGTGGTGCCCGGCTCCAGCTGGACGGTGCTGTCGGCGCCCATCCAGAGCACGTCGCCGGGGTGCATGGTGATGTGTCGCGTCGTCTCGACGATGTAGTCGTAGGGGTCGAAAATCATGTCGCCGGTGGCGAATCTCGCCCTCTCGGCGCCGTCGATCCGGACCGTTGTGGTCTGCGCGAACGGATCGACGCCGGTCTCGATCCACGGGCCCATCGGCTTGAACGTGTCGCTGTTCTTGCTGCGCCAGAACGTGCGGTCGGCGTGCTGCCATTCGCGGGCGCTGACGTCGTTCCCGATGGTCCAGCCGAAAATCGACTCCTGCGCCTCCTGACGCGTCGCCTTCTTCAAGCGACGGCCGATCACCGCGACGACCTCGCCCTCGGCCTCGAACCGCCCGGCCACCCCGGCGGGCCGGATGATCGGAGAACCGTGCCCGATCAGCGCGTTGTTCGCCCGATAGCCGACCTCGGGCCGGGCCGGCGCCGATTTCCGGAAATGCTCCAGATGACTGCGGTAATTGAATCCGACCGCATAGAACACGGGCGGAATCACCGGCGGCAGCAGATCAACCCCATTGAGGGGTACGTGGTCTCCGGTCCGTTTCACCCGTCCGGCGATCGGGTCACCGTCGAGCACGTGCACGAGACCGTCCGCGACCTCTCCGAAGACCGGCCGGCCGTGCAGCGCGATGCGGCTGTATCGCATGTCAGTCCACCAGCAGATGCGAGACACGCTTGGTGACCAGGTACGCCTCCAGGCCCTCCGGCCCGCCCTCACGCCCGTACCCACTGGATTTGACCCCGCCGGACGGCGCCTCGTGCACCGACCCACCACAGTGGTTGATCGAGAGGATGCCCGCCTCGAAACCCCCGATCAGCTTCTCGGCGGTCCTCGCGGAGCGGGTGAAGCCGTAGGCGGCCAGCCCGTAGGGCAGCGAGTTGGCCGTCTCCAGCGCGTCGCCGAGCTCGGCGAAGGAGACGATCGGCGCGATCGGCCCGAACGGCTCCTCCACCATCACCCGGGCGCCGGCCGGGACTCCGGTGAGGACGGCCGGCGCGAAGAAGAATCCGGGCCGGTCCAGCCGTTCGCCACCGGCCCGGACCACGGCGCCCCGGCTCACCGCGTCGGCGACCAGTTCCTCCATCGCCTTGAGCCGGCGCGCGTTGGCGAGCGGGCCCATCGTCACGCCGTCGTCCAGGCCGTTGCCGACGACGATCTTCGCGGTCTCGGCGAGGAACGCCGCGACGAACGCGTCATGGAGCGACTCGTGAACCAGGAAGCGGCTCGGTGAGGTGCACACCTGGCCCGCGTTCGCGAACTTCGCGGCCACCGACCTCCGGGCCGCCTGCACCGGGTCGGCGTCCGCGCAGACGATCACCGGGGCGTGGCCGCCGAGCTCCATCAGCGACGGCTTCATCGCGGCTCCGGCCTGCGCGGCGAGAAGCTTGCCGACCGGGATCGAGCCGGTGAACGCGACGAGCCGGATCTCCGGTTTCGCGATCAGGTGCGCCGACACCTCGGCCGGGTCGCCGAAGACCAGGTTGAGCGCGCCCGCCGGAAGCCCGGCCTCGGCGAAGCAGCGGACGATCTCGACGGCCGTGCCGGGGGTCTCCTCGGAGGCCTTGATGACGATCGAGCAGCCGGCCGCGAGGGCGCCCGCCATCTTGCGCATCGGGGAGCCGGCCGGGAAGTTCCACGGGGTGAACGCGGCGACCGGCCCGATCGGCTCCTGCCGGACGCTCAGCACCGTGTCACCGGCGGACGGGATGATCCGGCCGTACGCGCGGCGGGCGTCCTCGGCGTCCCAGCGCAGCGCGCCGGCGACCCGCAGCACCTCGCCTCGCGCCTCGGCGAGGGGTTTGCCCTGCTCGGTGGTCATCACCCGGGCCACCCGGTCGGCGCGGGAGGCGAGCAGGCCGGCGGCCGTGAGCAGGATCCGGGTGCGGTCGGCGATCGGCGTGTCCCGCCAGACCCTGCCGCCGCGCACGGCGGCGGCCACGGCCCGGTCCAGGTCGTCGATCGTCGCGAGCGGAACCTGGCCGACGACCTCCTCGGTGGCCGGGTTGATCACGGGAGCGCTGCGCGTGGAGGAGATCCACTCACCGTCGATGTAGAGATTCATGAGGCGCTCTCCCGGTTGGTGCGCAGGGTCCAGATGTGGTGCGGCGGTGCCGTCTCGTGCACCCGGGTGCCGTACGACTCGTCGATCCGGTCCATGTCGGCGGCCAGTTCCACCCGCCCGCCGCACGGCGCGTGCACGAACCGGAACACGTTGGAGCCCACCGTGTGCCGGCCGAGCTTGCGGGCCTCCCGCCAGCCCCGCTCGATCATGTGGTTCCCGCCCTCGATGACGTCGTCGAAGCCATTGACCTCGTACGACACGTGGTTGACGCCGGCCGAGTCCGGCCGGTGGCAGAGCAGGAAGTTGTGCTGGTCGGCGTCGCCCTCGACGCGCATGAAGACGCCCATCGGCGTGACCACGTCGGTCGGGATGAACTCCAGCCGGTCGGTGTAGAACGCCACCGCCTCCTCACGTCCCGCCTTGGGGATGTTCAGCGCGACGTGGCACATCCGGATCGGGCGGACCCGGCCGACCGAGGTGAGCGCCTCGTTGACCCGGTTCACGTAGCCGGACTTGTTGGCGGGCCGGGGCGCCTCGTGCGCGGGGCCCGGCTCCCCGGCGAGCGCGAGGCCCACCCCGAAGCCGGTGCGGTCGACGGTGTGCAGCACGCCGTCCGGAGTCTCCCGGTCGGCGCCGGCCCTCGTGGCGAGCCGCTCCAGCTCCGCCGGAGTGTCGACGCCCCAGACGATCTCGCGGAGCGTCGGGCCGGTCTCCACCGGAGGGGGCAGGCCGGGGGTCGCTTCCACGTACAGCTGAAGGGTTTGATTGATCCTCGTCCGGAAGACGGCGCCGCGCGCGTCGCGAGACACGAGATCGAGCCCGAAATCCGTGAAGAAGCGAACGTTCGTGTCGAGGTCATCGACGGTGTAGATGACCGATTCGATGCGTTGGATTCCCACCGTCGCCTACCTTTCTTCCGGTGCCAGTGGCTTTTCTTCCGGCGCCAGTGGCTTTTCTTCCGGTGCCGGGAAAAGCCTAGGAGCGATTCCGGCTGGTGAGCCCTCGCGATTTCGCAAGCGTTTGTTGCGCGATTCTTCTCAAGGGGCCCGGCGTTCGAACACCGGCAGCGGATTCTCGGCGAACCATTTGGTGAGGAAGCTCAGGAACACCTCGACCTTGCGGGGCGCCTGCGGCGCCGGGCCGTAGATCGCGTAGAGCGAGCGGCTCGGCACCGCCAGCTCGGGCAGCAGGACCCGCAGCGTCCCGTTCACCAGGTCGTCGTAGGCGGACCGGGTGGGCAGCAGCGCGATGCCGCGCCCGTGCACGGCCGCCTTGTGCAGGGCGATGTACGAGTTCGACTGGAACCCGATGTTCCGGATCTTGTGCAGTGTGCTGGAGTGCCCGTGGCCGATCCGCCACACCGGGTCGTTCACGTGCACGAGACAGTCGTGGTCGCTGAGATCGTTCGGGTCGGTGAGCAGCCCGTGCCTGTCGATGTAGGAGTCCGCGGCGCACAGCACGAACGGCAGCGACGCGATCCGCTTCAGCCGTACGCTGGAGTCCCGCAGGTCACGGGTGTGGAACGCGACGTCGAAGCCGGAGTCGAGGAAGTCGTAGGTGCGGTCCGACATGCCGCCGAGCTCGAACCGCACCGCGATCTTCGGATGGGCGACCGAGAACGCGGCGATCGCGTCGCCGAGGTCCAGGCCGCCGATCCATTTCGGGCAGATGATGGAGAGCGGACCCTCGGGGCGGTCGTGCAGCTCCGCGATCCTCGCGTCCTCGTCGTCGATCTCGTCGAGAATCCGCTGCGCGAACTCGCTGTACCGCTGGCCCGGCTCGGTCAGGCTGACCGAGCGGGCGGTGCGGTTCACCAGGTGGACGCCCAGCTGTTTCTCCAGGTCGGCAACGTGCCGGGAGATCAGCGAGCCGGACGTACCGAGCTGTTTCGCGGCGCCGCTGAAACTGCCGATCTTGGCGACCGTGACGAAACTGCGCATGACGAGGATGCGATCCATGGTGTGCTCAGCCCTCTAGACAGTATTGCGGCGCTTCCGCCAGGTTGTCCTTGGTGATCAGCTTGATCGGGGTGTTCGCGATCCGCTCCGCGTCACCCTTGTCGAGCAGGGTGATCGTGTTCCGCACGGCGAGCTGTCCGGTGACCGTCGCGGAGTTCGCCACGGTCGCCGCGAACCGGCCGTCCCGCACCGCGGCCAGACCCTCCGCGGTGCCGTTCGAGGTGACGATCTTGACGTTCTTGCCGGCCGCCTGGAACGCCTGCAACGCGCCGAAGGCCATCTCTTCGTTCGCCACGAACGCGTACCGCAGGTTCGGATGCGCCTGGATCATGTTCTCCGCGACGTCCTGTGCCTTGGCCCGGTTGAACATGCCGGGCTGGTTGGCGACCACCGTCGCGGTGGACGGCAGGGCGTCCTTGAAGCCGTTGACCATCAGGTCGCTGGCCGCGCCCGGCGCGCCGGCGATCACGCCGACCTCGACCGGCTGGTCACCCGCGTCCTTGGCGATGTAGCCCGCGTCCAGGGCGCCCACCTGCCTCAGGTCGACCACGACCGCGCCCAGGATGTCCGAGGTGTCACTGGTGATCACCGAGGTCAGGAAGATCGGGATGTTCGCGTTCTTCGCCTTGGTGATGTCGTTCTTCAGCGCGTCGACGTTCACCGTCTGCACGATCAGCGCGTCGACGTCGCGCGAGATCATGTCCTCGATGTTGTTGAGCTCGGTGCCGGGGTCCTGCTTGGAGTTCGCGGCGATCAGAGTGGCGCCGGCGGCCTTCGCCTCGGCGTCGACGGCCCGCTGCAGACAGGTGTGGAACTCGGTGTTGGCGCCGTTGACGAAGCCGAGGGTGAGGCTCTCGTCGCCTGCGGCGGCATCGCCACAAGCACTGACGCTCGTCGCACAGATGATCAATACGAGCATTGACCGGAACTTCATAGTTATCGCTTTCTTGACGCCTGGAGGAGGTTGGCGATCGCCGCGATCAGGAGCACCGCGCCCACCGCGATCTGCTGGTAATAGGAGGAGATCTGGAGCAGGTTGAGCACGTTGGCGACAACGCCCAGCAGCAGGACGCCGAGGATGGTCCCGCCGATGGTTCCCTTGCCGCCGGCCAGGGAGGTCCCGCCGATCACCACCGCGGCGACAGCGGTGAGCTGCAGTTGCAGGCCGCCGGTGCCGGGGCTGCTGGCCGCGAGCCGGGAGAGCAGCATGATGCCGGCCAGGCCGGAGAGCGCGCCGGCGAGCCCGTAGAGGAGCAGCTTGTCGCGGGACACGGCGATCCCGCTGAGCCGGGCCACGTCCTCGTTGCCGCCGATCGCGAACGCGTCCCGGCCGAACGCGGTGTACCGCATCACGAACGCCACCGCCGCGAGCACCGCGGCCGCCACGAAGACCAGGTTCGGCAGGCCGAGCGTGGTGCCGCTGCCCAGCCCGGAGAGGTGCTCGTCGATCGAGATGCTCATGCCGTTGATGACGAGCAGGGCGACGCCGTCGAGCAGTGTCGCGGTGGCCAGCGTGGCGACGAACGGCGCCACCTTCGTGAACGTCACGACCACGCCGTTGACCAGGCCGACCGCGATCGACAGGACGATCGCCGCCCCGATCGTCAGCACCGTCGAATAACCGTGCGCGAGCATCTGCGCGGCGACAGCGGTGGTCACCGCGACGTTGCCGCCCATCGAGAAGTCCATGCCGCCGGCGACCATCAGCAGGGTCAGCCCGGCCGCGATCACCGCGACCACGCTGACCTGGCGGGCCACGTTGAGCAGGTTGTTCGCGTTGAGGAACGCGTCGGTCCGCAGGCTGGCGAAGACGACGATCGTCACCAGCACCGCGAGGAGCCCGGCGTGCGGGATCTTCCTCACCCGGATGGGTTTGGTCAACGTCGCGACGGCGCTCACAGTGCTCCTCCCAGCGTGGCGGCGATCAGTTCGTCGCGGGTGATCCGGTCCACCCGGTACTCGGCGATCCGCCGGCCGTCGCGCACCACCACGACGCGATCGGCCAGGCGCATCACCTCCTCGGCGGACGACGAGGCCAGCAGGACCGCGACGCCCTCACCGGCGAGCCGGTCGACGAGGCTGTGGATCTCCGCCATCGCCGCCACGTCGACGCCGTTGGTCGGGTCCTCCAGCAGCACCGCGGACGGGGCGGTGCCGAGCCACTTGGCCAGCAGCACCTTCTGCTGGTTGCCGCCGGAGAGCTGCTCCACCGGCGGGTTCGCGCTCAACGAGACGACCCGGTACTTCTCGCGCAGGGGGGCCGCGCGTTTCGTCAACAGGCCCCAGCGGTGCATCCGGCGCTTGTCGAGGCGATCCTGGGCCAGTAGTACGTTCTCGTCGATGGTGAGAGCGGGGATGAGCCCTAGTCGTCGTCTGTCTCCGGTGATGCAGCGGAGGCCGCTCGCTAGCGAGCTTCTGACCCCCTTTTTCAGCTTTTTTCCGGATATCTGGATCGTGCCGTGCTCCGGTGCGCGCCGGCCGGACAGCAGGTCGAAGAGGCGGGACTGCGCGTCACCCGCCGGCCCGAGCACCGCGACGATCTCGCCGCGCCGGACCTCGATGTCGAGACCGTCCAGGAACCGCCCGTCGCAGAGGCCGCTGATCGCGATCCCCACCTCGGACGACCGGGCCGGGCGCACCGGACGCCGCGACACCACGTCGCGGCCCACCATGTCGCGGACCAGGGACTTCTCGTCGGTCTCCGTCGCCAGGCCGGTCCAGGTCACCCGGCCGTCGCGCAGCACGGTGATCCGGTCGGCGAGGTGCAGCACCTCGGAGATGTGGTGCGAGATGAAGACGATCGCGACGCCGCTGTCGCGCAGGCGCAGCACCAGGTCCCGGATCTGCGCGGCGGCCTCCGGGCCGAGGCACGCGGTCGGCTCGTCGAGGACCAGCACCCGGCCGCCCCGGCGCACCTCGCGGGCCACCTCCACCATGGTCTGCTCGGCCACGGTCAGGTCGCCGGCGATGGTGTCCGCGTCGATCGCGATGCCGAGGTCGGTGAGCGCATGCTGCGCGGCGTCGCGCACCGACCGCCAGCGCACCACCTTCTTCTTCTCCGGCAGGTCACCGAGCATGATGTTCTCGGCCACGGTCAGGCTCATCACCAGTTCGCGGCGCTGCGGGACGGTGGAGATGCCGGCCTTGCGCGCCTGTCGCGGGGTGAGGTGGTTCTGGGTCTGGCCGGCCACCTCCAGGGCACCGGAATCGGGGTTGAGCGCACCGGAGAGGATCTGCACGAGCGTCGATTTGCCGGCGCCGTTCATGCCCATCAGGGCGTGCACCTCACCGGGGAGGAAGTCGACCGACACGTCTTTCAGCGCGGCCGCGCCACCGAAGCTCTTGGTGACCCCCGCCACGCGGATCAGAGCGCTCATCCGGCGACCCGGGCGTACCCGCGGATGTCCGGGAACGGCGGCTCCCGGTCGGCCTGCAGGTCCACCTCGAACGCGTTGAGGCACATCGCCAGCATGCTGAAGTTGCCGAGCGACCCGACGGTGTCGACGAGTCCCTGCGCGCCGAAGAGCTTCTCCGCCTCGGCGAACGTCGCCGGGGAGACGAAGTGGCTCTCCAGCAGCTCGGTGCAGAAGCGGTGGAAGACCTCGTCCTCCGCCCGGTCGAAGACGGGCGTCCGCCGCTCCGCGATCGCCCGGACCGCCTCGGCCGGGATGCCCTCGGCGACCGCCTTCTCCCAGTGCGCGTTCCACGAGTACTGGGCGTCGAAGTGCCGGGCCGCGATCAGCAGCGACAGCTCGCGCAGGCGCAACGGGAGACTGGACTCGAACCGCAGGAACGCGCCGAGCGACTCGACCCGGTCGCACAGCTCCGGGCTGTTCAGCCACACTCGGAACGGTCCACGGACAGCGCCGCGGCGACCGGCGATGCGCTCGGCGACCTCCCGCTGCCGCGGGGTCATGTCAGCCGGATCGATTACGGGGAGTCTCATTGCCAACCAGCCCTCTAGCGTGTGATTTCGCGGTGTTCGCAGGAACGTAACCCCGCGGTATCGGACCTCACAGAGCGCCTGATGCAACGTAAGGCTGCACCTGACGTCGCTTTCCGCGACCTAATCTCGGGCCATGACTGTGATCATCAAATCCGCGGAGGTCGAGGTCCTCGATCGCGGCGGGGCCATCGCCACGACGCCGCTCGTCACCACCACGTCGGCCGGCGGCGAGAACCGGATCACCAGCGGGATCAGCGTCTACCCGGCCGGGACCGGGGCGCCGATGCACTCGCACAACTGCGACGAGCACGTGACCATCCTGGACGGTACGGCCGAGGTGCTCGTCGACGGAACCGTGACGCGGCTCGGCCGATACGACACCACGTACATCCCGTCGCCGATCCCGCACCTGTTCCGCAACGTCGGCGACGAGCCGCTGCGGATCCTCTGGGTCTACACGTCCGGACATGTGACCCGCACGTTCACCGACACCGGTGTCACGGTCGAGCACCTGTCCCCGCAGGACCAGATGGGCAGAGATTGAGCATGCGGACATGACCCGGGACCTTCCTGGCTCGCAATGATCCAGACGTGGCCCGGCCGGGGCGCCGACCGACGGGCGTAACGCGCACGTTACGAACGGTCGCAAATAATGTCAACAAAATCACGGGGCCCTTCTGCTGGTTGGCAGGCGGGCCTTTCAGGTGGCTTTCAGTATTGGCGACAATCCTGTCGTCATGATGCATACTCTCCCAGCACGAACGCATCGTCGCCGCCATCCGCGACCGCCGGCGCGACCGGCCGCCGGGCCCGGCGTCCCCGCGCCGTCCGGCAAATCCGCCCGCGCCGTCCGGCAAATCCGCCCGCGCCGTCCGGGATTCCGCCACATGCCGCCATGCGAGCCGTAGCTCAGACATGCCAACCGCCCGATAGCCTGCGCCCGCTACGGCTCAGCCCCGCCAGCCGTAGCCCAGACATGCTGAACGCCGCTATAACCTGCGTGAACGACGGCTCGGCGTCGTCAGCCGTAGCCCAGACACGCTAAAACGCCCGGAGACCTGCGCCAGCTACGGCTCAGTGCCGCCAGCCGTAGCCCAGACACGCTAAAACGCCCGGAGACCTGCGCCAGCTACGGCTCGGTGTCGTCAGCCGTAGCTCAAGCGGGTTCGGGTGGGCCATGACCTGCGTCGGCTACGGCTCGGCCGAGGGGGCACGCCCTCCCGGCGACGACCGGCGGGACCAGCGGACCGGCGGGGACCACGCGACGAC
>NZ_JBEZZR010000003.1:34979-197781 GCF_040639325.1 Actinoplanes sp. NPDC023936
CAGCGACGACCGGCGGGGACCACGCGACCAGCGACGACCGGCGGGGACCACGCGACCAGCGACGACCGGCGGGGACCACGCGACCAGCGACGACCGGCGGGGACCACGCGACCAGCGACGACCGGTGGGGACCACGCGACCAGCGACGACCGGTGGGGACCACGGGACCGGTGCGACCGGCGGGACCGGCGGCGACCGGCCGGGCGGCGGTCCGGGCTGAGCGGGAGGGGCGGCCGGGGCCGGCGGCGGGATGCGCCGGCGGAAGGGGCGTCAGGGGTGGAGCACCTGGGGACTGGTTGGCGGTGCGGGGAGCATGGGGGGCGTACCCGGAAGGGCTCAGGCTGGGGTCCCGGGTAGGCGGATTGTCAGGATTGTGCCGGTGGGAGTGTTGGGGAGGGCCTGCACCGAGCCGCCGTGGTTTGTGGCGGTTTGGGCTACTATCGCCAGGCCCAGGCCGGAGCCGGGCATGGCGCGGGCGGCCGCTGCTCGGTAGAAGCGGTCGAAGACGTGGGGGCGGTCCTCGTCGGCTATGCCGGGGCCGGTGTCGGTGACCGTGAGGAGGCAGGCGCCGGGGCCGTCGGGTGTCAGGCGGACCGACACCTTGCCGGCGGGCGGGCTCCATTTCGCGGCGTTGTCGAGGACGTTGACGACCATGCGTTCCAGCTCGCCGGGGCGGCCGAGGACGGTTGCCGGGGTGAGGACCGTGTCGAAGGTCAGGGCGGGGGCGCGCAGCTGGACCCGGCTGACCGCGGCGGTGACCACCTCGGCCAGGTCCAGGGGCTCGACGGCTTCGCGGCTGGCCTCCTCGCGGGAGAGCTCGACCAGCTCGGTGGTGAGCGTGGCCAGCTCGCGGACCTGAGCGTCCAGATCCTCGAGCAGGCTGGTGCGGTCCTCGCTGGTCAGGCGGTGGGCCAGCTCGGGGTGGCGCTCGACGGTGAGCAGGAGCTCGACGTTCGTCCGGATGCTGGTCAGCGGGGTGCGCAGCTCGTGACCGGCGTCCTCGACCAGGGCTCGCTGGGCGCGGCGGGACGCGTCGAGGGTGGAGAGCATCGTGTTGACCGAGCGGCCGAGGCGGGCGACCTCGTCCTTTCCGGCCACCTCGATCGGGCGGGCCTCCCCCCAACGCGACAGATCCATCGTGACCGCGACGTCCTCGACCGCCTCGGTGAGACGGTCGACCGGGGCCAGGCCGGCGCGCGAGACGGTGCGGCCGAGCAGCGCGGCGCCGCCGATGCCGGCCGCGCAGCCCACCGCGAGGAGCAGCGCCAGCGTCATCAGGACGCGGTCGTCGGGGTGCCGGTCGAGGGCCACCTGGACCGCTCCCCCACCGCGCAGCGGCTTGGTGAACATCAGGTAGTCGCCGGGGCCGATGCTCACCTCCTCCCGCACCGGCTCGCTGGTGCCGGCGGCGACCGCGGCGGCCGCGTCGGTGACCGGCAGCGGGGTGGCGGTGCCGCCGACGACAGTGCCGGACGCGTCGATGATCTGCCAGCACGGGCCGATCTCCTTGCCGCGGCCGTAGCCCTGGCCGTAGCCCGAGGCTTCCCGCTTGCCCTCCATCGACAGCCAGTAGCCCGGGTTCGCCGCGATCGTGCTCGCGTCCGACGCCAGCTCGGCGGCGACCTTGTCCTGCTGGATCTCGCGGACGGTGAACCAGGCGCCGGCCGAGACGACCAGGACGGCGGCGGCCACCGCGCCGGCGACCAGCAGGGCGAGCCGGGCGTGCAGGGTGCGCTCACGCCACCAGCGCGTCACCGGCCGCCGGCTCACAGGGGCTCCTCTCGCAGCACGAAACCGACGCCCCGGACCGTGTGCAGCAGCCGGGCCTCGCCGTCGGACTCCAGCTTGCGGCGCAGGTAGCCCAGGTAGACGTGCAGGCTGTTCGACTGCTCGCCGAAGTCGTAACCCCAGACCTGCTCGAACAGCGCGGCCCGGGACAGCACCTGCCGGGGATGGCGCAGGAACGCTTCCAGAATGGTGAACTCGGTGCGGGTCAGGCGCAGCGCACGGGAACCGCGCCACACCTCACGGGTACGGGGGTTGAGGCGGATGTCGGCGAAGGTGAGCAAGTCGTCCGGCTCGGTGGCCGCGGCCGGGACGGTCAGCGCGGACCGGCGCAGCAGCGCGCGGATGCGGGCCAGAAGCTCCTGCAGGGCGAACGGTTTCACCAGGTAGTCGTCGGCGCCCGCGTCGAGGCCGGCGACCCGGTCGCCGACCGTGTCCCGGGCGGTGAGCATGAGGACCGGCAGCACCACTCCGTCGGCGCGCATCCGGCGGCACGCCTCGAGGCCGTCCATCCGGGGCATGTTCACGTCGAGGATCACCGCGTCGGGCTCGCCGGTGCGGACCGCGTCGAGCGCGGCGCGGCCGTCACCGGCGATCTCCACCTGGTAACCCTCGAAACGCAGCGTGCGCGCGAGCGAGTCACGCACCGCCGCATCGTCCTCGACCACCAGGATCCGCATGCCTCCACCCTGCCAGCCCGGTACGACAGTTATGACAGCTGGGCCGCGTCGAGTGCCGACTGCAACGACTCCTTGTAGCCGCCACTGGTGAACGTGGCGCCGGAGACGGAGTCGATGTCGGCGCTCTGCGCGTCCAGGGTCTCCTGCACGAGGACCGGGATGGACCGGGCGCTGATCTCCTCGTGCCGGGAGCTGCCGCTCGGGTAGACCGGCACCGTGACCGCGGTGATCTTCCCGTCGGCGACGGTGATCGAGACCTGGACGTCGCCCTGCTGGGTCTGCACGACGTCACCGGTGTAGGTCTCCGCGCCGGAGCCCGCCGACGTGGCAGGCGCCGTTCCGACAGCCACCACCTCGGGCGTGATGGACGCGCCGGTGCTGGTCCGATAGCTGAACAGCAGCACGAGGGCCGCCACGGTCGACAGAAGCCAGAGCGTGATACGTCGCATTGTTCCGGAAACCTTTCGAATCACCAGGAGAAGAGCTCGGTGTGCACGCGGGACGTCTTGACGCCCGCCTCGACCGCCGCCGCCCGTGCCATCCCGGCCCACTGCTCCGGCCCGCAGATGTAGACGTGCGCGGCCGCGATCTGCGGCGCCACCTGCCGCAGCACCGCAGCGTCCGCCTGGCCGGCCAGGTTCGCCGGCAACCACGAGTCACGGTCCGGCCGGTGGCCGGTCAGCGGGACGACCCGCACCCCGCGCTGCGCCGCGAACCACTCCAGCTCGCCGCGGAACGCCAGATCCTCCTCGCTGCGGGCCCGGTAGATCAGCGTCGCCTCGCCGCTGCGGTACGGCAGCTCGCCGAGCAGCGACAGCAGCGGCGTGATGCCGATGCCGCAGGCCATCAGCACGACCGGCCCGCCCTCGTAGGACTCGCCGGTCAGCTTCCCGTACGGCCCCTCGACCAGCACCCGGGTGCCGGGCTTCAGGCCGGCGACCCGCCCGCTGCCGTCCCCGGAGTTCTTCACGGTGATCCGCAACGTGTCCGGCTGCGGGGCCGCGGACAGCGAGAACGGGTGGGACCGGGTCCAGCCCGGCCCGTCCAGGAACCGCCAGTGGAAGAACTGCCCGGCCCGTACCGTCAGGTCCGCCAGATGCGAGCCGGTCAGGTAGACCGAGGTCAGCCCGGGTCCCTCCGGCACGACCCGGGTGACCACGAGACGGTGCCGCCAGTTGCGCCAGGCCGGCACGCCGAGCCGGTAGACGACCACGGCGGCGAGCGCCACCGCGTACAGCGTCCACCAGTACGCGCGGGCCAGCGCCGAGCCGGTGAAGTCGGAGCCGGTCCAGATCTGGTGCGGCAGGGCCAGCCCCACGCCGAGGTAGGCGTAGAGGTGCAGGAGGTGCCAGGACTCGTACCGCAGCTTGCGGCGCGCCGCGCGGATCGAGCTGGCCACCACCAGCAGGAGCAGCAGCGTCCCGGCCGCGGCGAGCAGCATGCCCGGGTACGTCCGGACCAGGTCCCAGAACTGGGTGAGGACGTTGGTGGTGCCGGCCGCGTACCCGATCGTGACCGTGACGATGTGCGCCAGCATCAGCCAGAACGAGGTGAACCCGGTCCACCGGTGCCAGCGGGCCAGCCGGTCCTGGCCGAACGCGCGCTCCACCATCGGGATCCGGGCCATCAGCAGCACCTGGAGGAGCAGCAGGTCGGAGGCCCAGAGACCGGCGAGCCGGGCGAACGCGGTGATCGCGGCGGAGCCACCGTCGGCGATCTCCCGCGCCCCGCCGCCCTTCACCCAGAGCGCTGTGACGACGAGCAGGCTCAGCCCGGCGGCGACGCCTCCGGCGTCCTTCCACCATCGCGGCGCGGCGCGAGGCCGGCGATGAGCAGCGCTTCGAGCATTCCCGGGTACGGCGGTGGTGGTCATGCGGCCAACCGTGACCGAATCGGATAAGAGGCGGTCAGGGCCAGCCTAAGGGTTGCCTAAGAACACCTTTCACCAACGCCTTACGCCCCTCACAGGGTCCCTACAGCTAGCTGGTGCGGAATGGGAAACACCAACTGAACGAACACTCTATGAACAGAGCTTGAAGGACAGACTGTGACCACGTTGCTAGCCGCCGCGGTGGACCTCGCCGCGATCGCCCTCCTGACGTTCGGCGTCTACTTCCCCCGGCATCGCCGGCGCGACCTGGTGACCGCTTTTCTCGGCATCAACATCGGCGTCCTCGCGGTCGCGAGCGTGCTCGGTTCGACGACCGTCGGCGCCGGCCTCGGTCTGGGTCTCTTCGGTGTCCTCTCGATCATCCGGCTGCGGTCCGACGAGATCTCCCAGCACGAGATCGCGTACTACTTCGCGGCGCTCGGCCTGGGCCTGATCGCCGGACTCGGCGGGACGCCGGACGCGACCACGGTCGGCCTGATGCTGCTGATCATCGTGGGGCTCTGGATCGGCGATCATCCGGCGCTGTTCCGGCGGTACCGCAATCAGCAGCTGCGGCTCGACGTCGCGTACACCGACGAGGACGCGCTCCGCACCCACCTGGAGACGCTGCTCGGCGGCCGGGTGACGAGCATGGTGGTGCGCCAGGTCGACATGGTCAACGACAGCACGCTCGTCGACGTGCGCTACGTGGCGCCGGCGGCCGGCCGCGCGCCGCAGGAGCCGGGACTGCGTCAGCGGGTGAACGCCGCATGACCACCTTCGCGACGATCTCCCTGGAGGAGCTGGTCGGCGAGGCGGCGCTGCTCACCCGCCTGGACCGCAAGTACCTGCTCCCGGCGGCCGAGCTGCCGGAGCTGCTGGGCCGGATGCCGTCCGGCGTGCGGATGCTGGAGATCGGCGGGCAGCGCTCGTTCGCCTACCGGTCGGTCTACTTCGACACAGCGGGCCTGGACAGCTATCACGCGGCGGCGCACGGCAGGCGCCGCCGCTTCAAGGTCCGGATCCGCAGCTACCTGGACACCGGCCTGGATTTCGTCGAGGTGAAGACCCGAGGCGCGCGAGGAACCACGGTCAAAGAGCGCATCCGGTACGAGGGAGACGGCTCCCGCCTGGGCCCGGAAGGCGTCGAGTACGCCCAGAGTGTGCTGGCCGACGCCGGCATCCCGGCCGACGGGCTGGACTTCCACCCGGTGATGGCCACCTACTACCGGCGGACCACGCTCTACGTCCCGGCGACCGGCAGCCGGGTGACCGTCGACAGCGACCTGGCCTGGCAGCTCCCGGACGGATCGAGCACCCGGATGCCGGACTCGGTCGTGGTAGAGACGAAGTCGGCGCGCGCCGCCTCGGACGTCGACCGCCTGCTCTGGTCGCTCGGGCACCGCCCGTGCCGCATTTCCAAGTACGCCACCGGGCTCGCCGCGTTGCGCCCCGATCTGCCCGCCAACAAGTGGCACGGCGTCCTGCGACGTCACTTCACCTCCTGAGGGGTCTCCCATGCGCTTGCGTAAGAAGTTCGTCGCCGCGGTCAGTTCGGCCGTGCTGGCCGCGGCCGTGCTGGCCGGCTGTTCGAGTTCCGCCTCCTCGTCCACCGCCGCGGCGGATACGTCGGGCACCACCGCGGCCGTGGTGGCGTCCACCGTGGACGGGACGCAGAGCGCCGCGGCGGTGCTTGCCGCGAACACGACGGTGCACACCGTCTCTTCGTCCGGCTCGGTCTCCGAGATCACCCTCGCCGGGTCATCGGCTTCCACCACGGCTTCCGGCGTCACGATTGACGGGTCCACCGTGACGATCACCGCAGCCGGAACATATCGGATATCCGGTTCTTTGTCGGATGGGCAGATCGTGGTGAACGCCCCCGACGCCACCGTCACGCTGATCCTCGACAACGCGTCCATCACCAGCTCGGCCACGGCCGCGATCGCCGCCACCGAGGCCGAGCAACTGGTGATCCAGCTCGCCGACGGCAGCACGAACACCCTGTCCGACACCTCCTCCTACGCCGAGGACGCCGACGTGAACGCGGCCCTCTTCAGCGCCGGCGACCTGACGATCACCGGCAGCGGCGCGCTGACCGTGACCGGCAACGGCAACGACGCGATCACGAGCAAGGACGGTCTGCTGATCGAGTCCGGCACGATCACGGTCGAGGCGAAGGACGACGGCATCCGCGGCAAGGACTACGTGGTCGTCAACGGCGGGACGATCACGGTGAAGGCCGGTGGTGACGGGATCAAGGCCGACAACGACACCGACGCCGACTCCGGATACGTCGCGTTCTCCTCCGGGGAGGTCGCCGTGACAGCGGGCGGCGACGGCGTGGACGCCGCGACCGACATCGTGCTGACCGGCGGGACCGTCGCGGTCACGGCCGGCGGCGGGCACACCGCGCGGCTCGCCGACGACGCCTCGGCGAAGGGACTCAAGTCCGGCGTCATCACGGTCCTCGAGGGCGGCACCGCCACCGTCGACGCCGCCGACGACGCGCTGCACAGCGACGGCGCGGTCCACCTCGCCGGCGCCACGGTCAGCGTGGCCAGCGGCGACGACGGGGTGCACGCCGAGGGTGCGCAGGTCATCGACGGCGGCAGCCTCGAGGTCACGGCGGCCGTCGAGGGCCTGGAGGCGGCCGCGTTCGTGCTCAACTCCGGAAACGTGCACGTGGTCTCCAGCGACGACGGCATCAACGGCGCCGGCGGGACCTCGACATCCTCTGATCAAGGATTCGGTCCCGGCGGCGGGGGGTCGACCGGCGACTTCTCCGTCACGATCAACGGCGGCACCCTGGTCATCGACGCCGAGGGCGACGGCCTCGACTCCAACGGCACCGCCACGATCACCGGCGGGACCGTGGTGGTGAACGGGCCGCAGGGCAGCGGCAACGGCGCGCTCGACGTCAACGGCAGCTTCACGATCAGCGGCGGCGTCCTGCTCGCCGCCGGCAGCGCCGGCATGGTGGTCGCACCGGGCACCGACTCGGCGCAGGGCTGGCTGTCGGCCACCCTGGACAGCGCGGTCGAGGCCGGCACCACGATCCAGATCGCCGGCAGCGACGGTACGGTCGTGGCCTCCTACGTGACCAGCAAGACCGTCCAGAACATCGTCTACTCGTCGCCGGAGATCACGTCCGGCGAGAAGTACACGGTCCACGCCGGCGGGACCGCGAGCGGGGACAGCATCGGCGGGCTGACCGCCTCGGGGTCGCTCGGCTCGGCCACCGTGGTCGCCACGGTGACCGCCGGCGAGGCCCCGGCGGGTGGCTTCGGCCGCCGCCGCTAGGATCACAGGCCCCCGGGAAGATCGCCGGGGGCCTTCTCCTCACTCTCCGTGTCCACATAGGATTACCTGGGTTGTGGAGAAGAGACGCCTGTCGCAGTACGATCGGCGCAGCCCGGCGCGTGGGCGCCGACGACCCCTGAAGGGTTGGCCGGGGTGACCGAGAACGACAACGGCGGGGCAACCGTGCGCCGGTTGCAACTGGGCGCGCATCTGCGTGCCCTGCGCCGTGCCAGAGGGGTGACCCGGGACGAGGCCGGCTACCGGATACGCGGGTCCGAGTCGAAGATCAGCCGGATGGAGCTGGGCAAGGTCAGCTTCAAGGAACGCGACATCACCGACCTGCTCAAACTGTACGGCGTGGAGGACCCCGCCGAGCACCAGCGGGTCCTGGCCCTGGCCCGCGAGGCGAACACGCCCAGCTGGTGGCACGCGTACGGGGACGTCCTCGACACCTGGTTCCAGAACTACCTCGACCTCGAGCAGGCCGCCGAGCTGATCCGCACCTACGAGGTCCAGTTCGTCCCCGGCCTGCTGCAGACCGACGCCTACGCCCGCGCGGTGATCCGGCTCGGGCACGACCACGCCGACCCCGGCGAGATCGACCGCCGGGCCGGGCTCCGGATGGCCCGCAAGCAGGTGCTGGAGCGGCCGGACGCGCCGCGGCTCTGGGCGGTTCTCGACGAGGCGGTGCTGCGCCGGCCGATCGGCGGCCCCGAGGTGCTGCGGGAGCAGATCCAGGCGCTGCTCGACGTCTGCGACTCCCCCGCCGTGCGGCTGCAGGTGATGCCGTTCTCCTCGGGCGGGCACGCGGCGGCCGGCGGCGCCTTCACCATCCTGCGGTTCCCGCACGAGAAACTGCCCGACGTCGTCTACATCGAACACCTCACCAGCGGGCTCTACCTGGAGCGGCGGGAAGAGGTCGACCACTACGCGGCGGCGTTCGGCCGGCTCTCGATCGAGGCGGAGCACCCGAGCCGCACCCCCGATCTGCTGCGCTCCATGCTGGCCGACATCGAGTCCTAGGGACACGCACAGACCGGCCACAAGGTAGCCGCGTTCACTGGGCCGCGTGACAGCCAATCCCGCAGCTCAGCGTCCCCCTCGCCGGTTCGGCCGGCGCGGTTTCCTGGCCGGCGGCCTCGGTGTGCTGGCGGCCGCCGCCGGCGGCGGCGCCTGGGCCCTCGACAGGTACGTCCTCGACCACGTCGAGGTCTCCGGCGCCTCCGCCATCGCCGCCGAGAACGTCTCCGTCGCGGAGGCGGCCGGCACCGGCGCCGCGACCGCGACGAGCTGGACCAGCGACACGTCGACGATCGCGATCGAGACGGTGGCGACCGGGTCGGGCAGCGACAAGATCACCTACTTCGTGGCGGACGTCCAGGTCAGCGACGCGACGATCGTCCGGTCGGCGTTCGCCAACGACCAGTTCGGCGAGAACATCGTCGCGAACCCGTCGGCGATCGCCGCCTCGGTGAACGCGGTCCTCGCGATCAACGGGGACTACTACGGGTTCCGGGACACCGGGATCGTGATCCGCAACGGGGTGAAGTTCCGCGACGCGGGCGCCCGCCAGGGGCTCGCGTTCTACGCCGACGGGTCGATGAAGCTCTACGACGAGACCGCCACCAGCGCCGACGAGCTGCTCGCGGCCGGCGTCTGGAACACGCTCTCGTTCGGGCCGGGACTCGTCGACGGCGGCCAGGTGATCGACGGGATCGACCAGGTCGAGGTGGACACCAACTTCGGCAACCACTCGATCCAGGGTCAGCAGCCACGCACCGGGGTCGGGCTGATCGACGAGAACCACCTGCTCTTCATCGTGGTCGACGGGCGCAGCCAGGGGTACAGCCGGGGCGTCACGATGCCGGAGTTCGCGCGGATCTTCGCGGACCGGGGCGCGACAGTGGCGTACAACCTGGACGGTGGCGGCTCCTCAGCGATGATCTTCCGGGACGAATTGGTCAACAACCCGCTCGGCAAGGGCCAGGAGCGGGGCACCAGCGACATCCTGTACGTCGCGGGCTGACCGCGATGATCGTCCTCATTCCGGCGTACCAGCCGGATCAGCGGCTCGTCGAGCTCTGCCGGCACCTCGGGCATCATCGGATCGTCGTCGTGGACGACGGGAGCGGTAGCGCGTACACCGCAATCTTCGAAGCCGCCCGCGGGGCCGGCGCCGAAGTGCTCACGCTGGACCACAACCGGGGTAAGGGGTTCGCCCTGAAGACCGGTTTTGCCCACATCGCGGCACGGCACCCCGGCCAGGACGTGGTGTGTGCGGACAGTGACGGTCAACATCGTCCGGACGACATCGCGGCGGTCGCCGGGCGGGTGGCGGTCACCGAGGCGGCGATGGTGCTCGGCGTGCGGCGCTTCACCGGGACCGTGCCGGCCCGCAGCCGGTTCGGCAACACCGTCACACGGGGGCTGTTCCGGCTCGTCACCGGGCGATCGGTGTCGGACACCCAGACCGGGTTGCGGGGGTACCCGTCGTGGGTGCTGAAGTGGCTCGGGGACACCCCGGGAGACAGGTTCGAGTACGAGCTGCGGCTCCTGCTGCGGGCCGCGCGGGAGGACCTGGCGATCGAGGAGCTGGAGATCGCCACGGTCTACCTCGACGGCAACAAGTCGTCGCATTTCCGGCCGCTGCGGGACTCCGTCCGGATCTACCGGCCCCTGCTCGGGTCGGTCGCCGCGTTCGCCGGGTCGTCGCTGCTCGCGTTCGCGGTCGACGCCGCGCTGCTGGCCGTCTTCGTGACGGCGAGCGGGCACCTGACCGCCTCCGCGATCGCGGCCCGGATGGTGAGCGCGACGCTGAACTACACGGTCAACCGCCGGACCGTCTTCGGCCCGGTCGCGCCGCACCGCACGGCGGCGCCCCGGTACGCGGCGCTCGCGCTGGTCTCGCTGGCCGCGAACGTGGTGCTGCTCCGCGCGCTGGCCGGCCTGACCGGATCACTTCCGGTCGCGAAGCTGATGACGGAGCTGTCGTTGTTCACCGCCGGCTTCGTGATCCAGAGGGCGCTCGTCTTCCGCCGGGCGCGCGCCGGGTCGTCGCCGTCCCCGGCGGCGTCGCCCTCTCCCGCGCCGTCGCCGTCCCCCGCGCCGTCGCCGTCCCCCGCGCCGTCGCCGTCCCCCGCGGCGTCGCCCTTGGCACCTCCGGGACTGCCACGGACACCGCCTGCCCTCCGTGGCTCCTGAGCGCTGCCCGCACCCGTTCCGCAACCGGGGTGCAGCCGTCCCGCACCCCGGCTCGCTCACTCTTGCGCCATGAGTTCTGTGGTCAGCGCGGCCACCACCACGCGTCGCGTCCAGGTCTGGCAGGTCTGCCTCGGCGCGGGCGTGCTTGCCATGATCGTCTATTTCGGCCTGGGTCACCTCGATGTGCTGCCCGGCACCCAGGTCGCCCTCTACTGCAGCGCGAACGCCGCCCTCGGCGTGGCCGCGATCATCTCGGCGCGGCGGCACCCGGCGCTGCGTGCCCCGATGCTGCTCATCGCCGCCTCCGCGATCAGCAGCGTGATCGGTGACGTCACCTACTACTTCGTGGCGCTGGTCAGCGGCACCGAGGTCTACCCGAGCATCGCCGACGTCTTCTACCTGGCTGCGTACCCGCTGATGGCGCTCGGCCTGCTGCTCATCGTGCGGCGCCGCACGCCCGGCTGGGACGGCGCGAGCATCATCGACGCGTCGATCGTGGCGATCGGCACCGGATTCCTGGTGTACCAGTTCCTGATCGCCCCGCAACTGACGGATCTGACGTCGGCGGACCGGTTCGTCTCCGTCGCGTACCCGGTCGGCGACCTGATGCTGATCGTGGTCGGCTCCCGCCTGATGCTCGGCGCCGGGCCGCGCGGCACCGCGCTGCGGATGATCGGCGCTTACCTCGGGCTGGTCCTGGTCGCCGACATCGTCTACAGCTACCAGTCGGTCAACGGCACCTTCCAGGCCGGCAACATCCTGGACGCGTTCTGGATGACCGCCGGCTTCGCCTTCGCCGCCGCGGTGCTGCACCCGTCCGCCCCGACGCTGGTGACCCGCTCGAACGCGGCCACCCCGGACGCCACCACCGGCCGTCTGATCATCCTGGCGGTCGGCGCGATGACCGCGCCCACCTCGATCCTGATCCAGGAGTCGCTCGGGCAGACCCCGGACACGATCGCCGCCGCGATCGTCTGCAACCTGCTGTTCCTGCTGGTCCTGGTGCGGATGACCGGTCTGGTCCGGGCGCAGCGGCTGGCCGCGATCACCGACGGGCTAACCGGCCTGCGCAGCCGGCGCTACTTCGAGGAGGCCCTCGGCAACGAGAGCGCCCGCGCCGAGCGGTACCAGCTGCCCCTGAGCATGCTGCTTCTCGACATCGACCATTTCAAGAGCGTCAATGACACGTACGGGCACAACGGCGGCGACCGGGTCCTCGTGGAGGTGACGCACCGCCTGCGCGAGCTGATCCGCCCCGGCGACGTGGTGGCCCGCTACGGCGGCGAGGAGTTCGCGGTGCTGCTGCCGGCGACCGGCCCGGAGCAGGCTCGGGAGATCGCCGAACGGATCCGCCGCGGGGTGAACGCGGCGCCGATCGCGGTCAGCGATTCCCGGCTGGTCCGGGTGACGGTCTCGGTCGGCGTCGCCGGAATGCCGGCCGTCGCCACCACCGCCGAGCTGGTGCTGACGGCGGACCGGGCGCTCTACGCCGCGAAGAACGCCGGCCGCAACCGGGTGACCAGCGCCGCCGACTCCTACCCGACGGCCGCCTGACCCCGTCGCCGCGCCTACCCGCCGCCGCTCGCCGCCCGCCCCTCGCCGGCCGCCGGTCGCTGCCCGCTGCCTGCCGCTCGCCGGCCGCCGCTCGCCGGCCGCCGCTCGCCGCTCGCTGCCTGCTGCCCGCTGCCCGCTGCCCGCTGCCTGCTGCCGATCTTGGAGCTTTGCGCGGGGGCACGGGCGGTGGCGGGCGAGCCGGGTGGGACAACCGGCGGCGGAACCGTAAGAATCGTCGCCATGCGGTTCGGCATCCTGGGTCCACTCCGGGCGGAACAGCCCGACGGGAGTCCGATCCCGGCCGGCGGGCCGCGGCTGCGTGCCCTGCTGGCGATGCTGCTGATCGACGCGGGCCGCCCGGTCGGGATCGAGCGGCTGATCGACGGCCTCTACGGGGAGCACCCGCCGACCGGCGCCGGCAACGCGCTGCAGTCCCAGGTGTCGCGTCTGCGGCAGAGCCTGCCGGTCGAACGGGAACCCGCCGGTTACCGCCTCGCGGTGGACCCGTCCGAAGTGGACGCCCACCGCTTCAACAGCCTCGCCGCGGAGGGCCGCCGCGCTCTGACCGCCGGCGAGCCGCACCGGGCCGCGGTGATCCTGCGGGAGGCGGCCGCCCTGTGGCGGGGCGAGGCCCTGGCCGACGTCCGGGACGCGCCGTTCGCCGCCGCGCACGCCGATCGCCTGGCCGAATCGCGGCTGGCCACCACCGAGGATCTCTTCGAGGCCGAGCTGAGCAGCGAACTCTCCGGGGACGCGATCGCGGAGCTGCGCACGCTTGTTGCCGCGTACCCGCTGCGGGAACGACCGTGGGGCTTGCTCATGCGAGCTTTGGCGGCGGCCGGGCGGTCCACCGAAGCCCTTGCCGTGTACGCGGACGCGCGCCACACCTTCGCCGAGGAGCTCGGCGCGGACCCGTCGCCGGAACTGACCGAGATCCACACAGCGATCCTCCGCCGGACCGCCCGTCCCCGAACCCCCGAGCCGGGCAACGCCATCATCCCGACCGCTGATCCACCGGCCGCCGCTTCGCCGGCCACCGCTCCACCGGCTCCCGGTCCGCCGATCACCGCTGCCCCGGTTCCCGATCCGCCGATCAGCGGTACCGGGGGCGGCCCTGCTCGGCGCGGGGTTCCGGTGGCGTTGACCAGCTTCGTCGGGCGGGACTCCGACCTCAGCCGGGTCACCAAGGCCCTCGGGACGGCACGCCTGGTCACCCTGCACGGGCCGGGCGGCGCCGGCAAGACGCGGCTCGCCACCGAGGCGGCCGCCCGCCACGACGGGGACTGCTGCTTCGTGGAACTGGCCGCGGCGACCGGTGACGACGTGCCCCGCGCCGTGCTCGAAGCGCTCGGTCTGCGGGAGGCCGGCCTCAGTGACCGTACCCATGCCACTGCCGGCGTCGAAGCGCCTGCCGCAACCGACCGCCTCGTCGCCGCGCTCGCCGACCGGCGGCTGCTGCTGGTGCTGGACAACTGCGAGCACGTGGTCGAGGAGGCCGCCGCGCTGACCGGACGGCTGCTCGCCGCCGCGCCCGGGCTGCGCGTGCTCGCCACCAGCCGGGAGCCGCTCGGCATCACCGGTGAGGCCCTGCATCCGGTCGGCGGGCTCCCGGTTCCGCCCCAGGCGGGCGCTGCGACCGACGTGAGCGAACTGATGGCGTACCCGGCGGTGCGGCTCTTCGCCGAGCGGGCCGCCGACGTGTCCCCGGAATTCGCGGTGACCAGCGAGAACGCGGCATCGGTCGGCCGGATCTGCCGGATGCTGGACGGCCAGCCGCTCGCTGTCGAACTCGCCGCCGCCCGCCTGCACGCGCTCTCCGTCGACGAGGTGGCGGCGCGGCTCGACGACCGGTTCCGGCTGCTGTCCCGAGGCAGCCGCACCGCGGAAACCCGGCATCGGACGCTGCATGCGGTGGTCGCCTGGAGCTGGGATCTGCTGACCGAGCCGGAACGGGTGCTCGCCCGGCGGTTCACGATCTTCGCGGGCGGCGCCGATCTTCCGGCCGTCGAGGCGGTCTGCGCGGGAAGCCCAGCAGGCGCAGCAGCCCGCGCGAGACCGGGATGGGACGAGTCGGAAATAGTCGACGTTCTCGCGGGGCTCGTCGGCAAGTCGTTGATCGAGCGGGACGGCGGCCGGTACCGGATGCTCGCCACCATCCGGGCATTCTGCTCGGAACGGCTCGCCGAGTCCGGGGAGCAGCCGCGCATGGTGGCCGCGCACGCCGCGTACTTCCGGGAACTGGCCGCCACCGCGGACCCGTGGCTGCGTACCGCCGACCAGCTCCCCTGGCTGGACCGGCTCGACGCGGACCGCGACAACCTGCACGCGGCGCTGCGCCGCGGCGACGTCCGGACCTCGTTGCGGCTGGCCGCGGCGCTCTCCTTCTACTGGTGGCTGCGCGGGCTGCGAACCGAGGCCACCACCCTCACCGAGCAACTGCTGCAACGGGCCGGCGACGAACCGCCGCCGGGCATGACCGAGGAGTACGCGCTCTGCGTGCTCAACGCCGCCCTCGGCGGTACCCGCCCCGCCGAGCCGTGGGACACGTACCTGCTGAGCCTGGAGGTGCCGCCCGTCCAGCCGTTCCTCCTCTATCTGTCGGCGATGGCGGTGGGCCCGCCGGACTCTCCGGCCGGCGACGTGGTCGCCCTCAACAAGGACCTGCGGGAGCGCCTCGGCGGCGAACCGTGGTGTGCCGCGCTCGGTGCGATCGGCGGCGGCTGGATGCTGCTCTTCGCCGGGGCCGGCCCGGACGCAGCGGAATCGGACTTCGCCACGGCGCTCGCCGGATTCCGGGCGATCGGCGAACGCTGGGGCACCATGCTCGCCCTGTCCGGCATCGCCGAGCTGGCGATCTGGCGCGGCGACCCGGCGGCCGCGATCGAGCCCATCGGGGAGGCGCTGCGGCTGGCGACCGAACTCGGATCCACCGTCGACGTCGCCGACCTGCTGCGCGGCCGCGGCGAGGGCCGGCTCAGCGCCGGGCATCTCGACGACGCAGCCGAGGACTTCGCCCGCTCCGCCGAGCTGGCTCGCGACTGCGGCGCCCTGGAACTGGTCGCCGCCGCCCGTCTCGGCGAGGGCGCGATCGCGATGCGTACCGGGAATCTGGACGAGGCACGCCGTCGCTGTGCGGCTGCCCTCGCCGCGTGTCCGGCCGGCTGGTTCGGCGCCGACGGCACCCGAATGTCGATCTTCGTCATGCTCGGCCGGATCGCCGAAGCCTGCGGCGAACCAGCCGAGGCCGCTGAACAGTATCGGTCGGTCTTGACGGTCCGGGGCGGGCTCCTCGGCTCCCAGGCGACGGCCGAGGCAATCGACCGGCTCGCCGGGCTGGCTCTGCACGCCGGCAATCCGTCCCGGGCCGCCGAGATCCTCGGGACCGTGGTCGCGCTGCGGCTGCGCATCGACCCGGCGGAGGGCGAGGTCGCCGCGCGGGTGGCGGCCGGGGTGGTGGCCGAGCTCGGCGAGCAGGGGTACGCGGTGGCGCACTCCCGAGGTGCGTCGCTGTCCCCGGCGGACGCGTTGACGCTGCTCCGCTCCTGATCCGTTCACGTCTTTCCTCCTCACCGGCTCACATCGCCCGGCGGGCGGGGCGGGCCGTGCGTGCGCGGCGGCGGGCCGTGCGTGCCGCGACGGCGGGCCATGCGTGCGCGGCGGCCGGCCGTGCGTGCGCGGCCGCGGGCCGTGCGTGCGCGGTGCGCGGGCGGTCAGCGGGGGCGGCCACTCTTCCGGCATGACTTATGCGGTTGTGGCCGAAGGGCTGCTGAAACGCTATCGGGGCGGTACGACCGCGCTCGACGGGTTCGACCTGCACGCTCCGGCCGGCGATGTCTACGGGCTGCTCGGCCCGAACGGCGCCGGCAAGACCACCGCTGTCCGCGTCCTCGCCACGCTGCTGCGCTTCGACGCCGGCCGTGCGGAGGTGGCCGGCGCCGACGTCCGGGACAACCCCGGCCTGGTGCGCGACCGGATCGCGCTGACCGGCCAGTACGCCGCGGTCGACGAGATCCTCAGCGGCCGGCAGAACCTGATCCTCTTCGGACGTCTCCAGCATCTCACTCCTCGTGAAGCGCAACGGCGCGCTGACGAATTGCTCGAACAGTTCGGGCTCACCGAGGCGAAGAAACGCTCCGCCGCCGAGTACTCCGGTGGCATGCGCCGCCGCCTCGACCTGGCCGCCAGCATGATCCGCCGGCCACGGGTGCTCTTCCTCGACGAGCCGACCACCGGACTCGACCCGCGCAGCCGCAACCAGGTGTGGGGCGCCGTCCGGGCCCTGGTCGCGGACGGCACCACGGTCCTGCTCACCACGCAGTACCTGGACGAAGCCGACCAGCTCGCCGCGCGGATCGCGGTGGTCGACGCCGGCCGGGTGATCGCCGAGGGCACCCCGGAGCGGCTGAAGGCGACGATCGGCGCGAACCGGCTGGAATTCGTGGTCGAGGACGCCGACCGGCTCGCCGACGCGGCCGCCGTCGTGGCCCGGCTCACCGGCACGACCCCGGACACCGACGCCGATCAGCGCCGGGTGCGCGTGCCGGTCACGGATCGGGTGGGTTCGCTCGTCGAGACGGTACGGGCGTTGCAGGACGCCGGGATCGCCGTGGCCGACGTCGGGGTGCACCGGCCCACTCTGGACGAGGTTTTCCTTCAGCTGACGGGAGCAACCCGATGACCACGATCACTCCGGCCCGTACCAGGGAAGCGGTGAGCGCAACCACCCACCGCGGCCGCGCCGTCGCGGATGGCTGGGTGATGACCGGGCGGTACCTGCGGCATGTGGTGCGCGCGCCTGAAGAGATCGTCATCTACTTCTCCTTGCCCATCATGTTCGTGCTGGTCTTCGGCTATGTGTTCGGGAGCGGCATGCAAGTGCCGGGCGGGGGTGGATACCGAGAGTTCCTGCTGCCCGGCGTCTTCGTGATGACCATGCTGTACGGCATCGGCGCCACCGCGACGGGCATCGCCACCGACGTGGGGCGCGGCGTAGTGGACCGTTTCCGGTCGATGCCGATGGCTCGGTCCGCGCTGGTGACCGGGCGGGCCGCCGCCGACCAGGTGCGGGCGCTGCTCGAAGTCACGGTGCTCGTGGTGTGCGGTCTGCTGGTCGGCTGGGACTGGCATCGCGGTATCGGTAACGCGCTGCTCGCCATCGGTCTGCTCCTGCTGCTGCGGCTCGCGCTGAGCTGGGCGGGCATGTTCCTCGGCCTGATCGCCCCGAACCCGGACACCGTCGCGACGATCGTCTTCCCGCTCGCCTTTCCGCTGAGCGCTGTGTCGAACATCTTCGTGGCCCCGGAACTGATGCCGGGCTGGCTCGGCACCGTCGCCGCCTGGAACCCGATCTCGGCGACCACGACGGCGATCCGGGAACTGTTCGGCAATCCCGGACTGGGCGGCGACTCGTGGGCCACTCAGCACGCGATGTTCCTGGCGGTGGCGTGGCCGATCGCGCTGATCGTGGTGTTCGCGCCGCTGGCCGTTCACCGTTACCGCCGCCTCGGCAGCTGAGCACACCGGCTCCCCGTAGCGCTTGCGGCGCGGCGGCGCGGCGGCGCGGGCTCGGCGCGGCGGCGCGGCGCTGCGGGCGGGGTCGCGGCAACGACCGTTCCCGCCCGCAGCGCCGCCGGCCGGGGGATGCTTCGGGCGGAAAGCGCCCCGCCAGCCGTGGACCGCGCTCCGGCCAGAACGGTCCATGACCGGCCGCGCCCCTGCGGGGAACGGGCGCGACCGGAAGTCCTCTCCGCAGTCTTGAACGCGGACGGCGCTCCGCGCAAACTCAGTCCGAGCACATCCTGCGCCTCGCGTGTTTCCGGCGGATACCGTGCGGCCATGACATTCTCGATCGTGGGCCGATCCGCCGACGGCGCGGCCGTCGGTGTGGCCGTGGCCAGCAAGTTCCTCGGCGTCGGCGCGGCGGTGCCGGCCGCGCTGGTCAATGTGGGCGCGGTCGCCACCCAGTCCTACGCGAACCTCGCCTACCGTCCGCAGGCTCTCGCCCTGCTCGGCACCGGCGTGGACGCCGAGTCGGCGGTGAAAGGGCTGATCGCGGCCGACACCGGCCCGGTCTCGCACCGCCAGCTCGGCGTCGTCGGAGCCACCGGGCCGGGCGCCACCTTCACCGGCGCGGACTGCCACGCCTGGGCCGGCGGCGCGGCCGGGGACGGTTACGCCGCGCAGGGCAACATGCTCGCCGGGCCGGAGGTGATCGCGTCGATGGAGCGGGCATGGCTGAGCTCGTCGGAAGCCCTGCCGTACCGGTTGCTCGCCGCCCTTCGCGCCGGCGATCAGGCAGGCGGGGACCGGCGCGGCCGGCAGAGCGCGGCCTTGCTGGTGGTTTCCGAGGGCCGAGGGTACGGCGGTACCAGCGACGTCTGGGCCGACCTGCGCGTGGACGACCACCCGGATCCGGTCGCCGAACTCGGACGGCTGCTCGAGATGCACAGTCTGTATTTCGAGTCCCCGGATCCCGCGTCGCTCCTGAGCTTGGCGGGCGAGGTTGCCGAGGAAGTCCGGTCGCGACTCGCGGCAGCCGGTTTCACCGGTGCCGACCTCGACGAGGAGCTGGCGTCCTGGGCCGGCGTGGAGAACCTCGAGATGCGCGTGGTGACCGGTGCGATCGACCCACTGGTGCTGGCCCACCTGCGGGCGTCGGCGTAGCTGCCGGCTGAGAATCACGCCCGGGCGCGGACCCGCCGACCGGCGGCCTGACTGACGGGCCGTCATCACGCGGCCCGCGCGTGGCGCAGCGCCGGGACGGCGGTGGCCAGGACAGCGACGACGGCGCATCCGACGGTCACCGCGGTTCCGGCGCCCCAGGGGATGACCAGCGCGATGTCGTGCCCCAGCTCGGACTCGAGAGCCGCGCGGACCCCGATCATGGAGAGGCCCGCGACCGCGGCACCGAGGACGGCCCCGACGCCGACCGCGAGCAGCGCCTCCACGGAGAGCACCCCGAGCACCTGGCCGCGACCGGCGCCGGCCAGCCGCAGCACCCGCAGCTCGGCGCGGCGGGCAGCGGTCGCCATCAGCAGGGTGTTGCCGACCGCGATGCCGGTGTACCCGGCGCTCAGACCGATCAGCGCCCACAGGAACAGGTCCACCAGCTGGCTCTCCTCGTCGACCTCCCGCTGCACGTATTCCGCGACTGGCAACACCTCTCCCCCGGGCGCTGCCGTCCCCGGCCCGTCCAGGACGACCAGGCTGGTGAGAGCGTCCGGGTCGTGGACGCGGACGAGCTCGCGGGGCAGCACGACGGGCGCCTCGGCCTCCGGGTCGACGGCACCGACCGGCAGCTCGGCACGGGTGCCGTCGGCCAGGCGCAGGGCGAGCGTGCGACCCGCCGTTACGCCCAGCTCGGAGGCGGTCTCCGGATTCAGCACGACGGCCCCGGCCTGGCTCGGGACGTCCGCCGCTGAGCCCGCGGCATCGTCGGCGACGCCTGCGGCGCGCTCCCCGGCCTGGGTGAGACCCACCGCGTCGTACCCGGTCGTGGTGGCGCCCATGGTGATCAGAACGCGCGTCTCCAGGCGGGACGAACCGCGCTGGGCCGCGACCGCAGCCTCGGAGAGCCCCGGCGTGCCGTTGGGAACCAGCAGGTCGGCCGCCGGGTACTCCGCTGCCTCATCGATGCCGGCCGCCACCTCGATCGTCGCGATCAAGCCGGTGAGCAGAACCGTCAACCCGACGGTGGCGAGCACGGGCGCGGCAGTGGAGGCGACCCGGCGCACCCCGGTCAGCGTTCCCTCGCGAACCAGCATGCCGGTCGCCGACCGCCGCCACGGCGCCGCGACCACCCGCACCAGCGGGCCGATCAGCACCGGAGACAGCATCGCGCCGGCGGTGATCAGCAGCATCGCGGCGCCCAGGCCGGCAGTGGTCTTCACCTCGTCGGGCAGGGACGGCATCACCGCGAGCAGCGCGCCGCCGCCCGCCGCGCTCAGCAGGCCGGCCGCCCACCGGGACACCGGCATCGGACGGGGATCGACGGCGGCTTCCCGCAGCGCGTCGAGCGGCGGAATCATGGAAGCCCGGCGGGCTGCCACGATCACGCCGGCCAGCGCGGCGAGAACACCGACGAGAGCGGCGCCGGCCATCGCCAGGGGCTGCTGGGTCGCCGTGAAGCCGGCCGGTTCAAGACCGGTCTCGACCATCGGCCCGGCCAGCAGCGGCGCGCCGAGCGCACCGAGCGGGGCGCCGACGACACCGGCGGCCAGGGCGATCAGGGTGGTTTCCGCATACATCATCCGGCGCACCTGGCCCGGAGTCGCACCGACCGCGCGCAGAAGTCCCAGCTCGCGCCGCCGTTGGGCGGCGCTCAGCGCACACGTCGAGGAGACCACGAAGATCGTCGCGAACGCGCCCAGCGTGACGAGCGCGATCAGCAACTGCGCGCCGATCCACCGGATCCGGCTGACGCTGGCCGGCTCCAACTGATCACGATCAGATCCGGTCAGAACGCTGCCGGCCGACCCGATCAGCGCTTGCGCCGCTGCCGCCACCTGCTCTTCGCTGCCGGTCAGGGTCAGACCGATCAGCCCTACGCCGGAAGCCCGCCCGAGAGCATCGGCATCCGCCACGAAGTATCCGGCCATCGAACCCGCGCCGGTGAAGTGGCCGTTGTCTATCACGGTCCCGGTGACCGTCCAGGTCTCCGGTCCCCGGGCCGTGAGCACCTCGATCCGCTCACCCGGCTCGGCGCCCGCCATCGCGACCTCACCCGTTCTCGCCGGGGCCCGGCCGCGCTCGATCCGGTAGCCGCCGAGAACCGCCGACGACCAGGCGTGCCCGTCCGACCGGGCGGCGTCCGGGTCGTCCACCGCGCTGCCGCCCCGCACCCGCTGGACGTAGAAGGACGGATCCGGGACGGCGGCCTCGACACCCGGCAGAGCGGACAGCTCGCCGGCCAGCGCCGTCGCCTCGTCAGCGGTCCACGCCGGGCGTTCCGGCTCGCCGTAGTCGTTCGTCCCGGTCGACGGCGGCTGCACCAGCACCGGCGAGCTCGCCAGCCGGACCGGAGCCTGTGGGCGGGAGCTGAGCTGCAGCGTCCCCGCCGCGGCCAGGATCGCCACGCCCAGCGCGACAGCGACGAACGTGCCCGCGAAACTCGCGAACCGGTGCCGGACCGTCGCCCAGGCCGCGCTCATCGCGCCACCTCACCGGTGCGCGGACCGAAGCCGTTGCCGTGACCCCAGCCGGCACCGTGACCCGAGCCGGCACCGTGACCCCAGCCGGCACCGTGGCTCGAGCCGGCACCGTGACCGGAGCCGGTGCCATGACCCGAGGTGCTGCCGTGAGCAGCGCCGTCGCCATGACCGGGGCCGGTGCGGTGGGCGGACTCCAGGCGAGCGGTGCGGACCGCGATGACCTCCGCGTCCGCCGGGCCGGTCAGCTCGTCGACCACCCGGCCGTCGGCCAGGAACAGCACCCGGTCGGCGTGGGCCGCGGCATAGGGATCGTGGGTGACCATCACGACGGTGCGGCCGTGCCGGTCCACCGCGGATCGCAGCAGGCGCAGCACCTCGGCGCCCGAGGTGGCGTCGAGCGCTCCGGTCGGCTCGTCCGCGAACAGCACGGCCGGGCGCGTGACGAGCGCACGGGCGATCGCCACCCGCTGCTGCTGACCGCCGGAGAGCTCGGACGGCCGGTGACCGGCCCGACCGGCCAGGCCGACCTCGGCGAGAGCAGCGGTCACCTCACCCGCTGCCGGACGCCGGCCGGCCAGGCGCAGCGGCAACGCGACATTCTGCGCGGCGGTCAGCGCGGGGACCAGATTGAACGCCTGGAACACGAACCCGACGCGGTCGCGGCGCAGCCGGGTCAGGGCCCGCTCGCTCAGGCCGGTCACCGTCATCCCGTCGATGCTCACGTCACCGGACGTGACGCGGTCCAGGCCGGCGGCGCAATGCAGCAATGTGGACTTGCCGGATCCGGAGGGGCCCATCACCGCGGTGAACGTGCCGGCGCGGAAGGTGGCGTCGATGGCGTCCAGGGCGGTCACGGCCCGCTCGCCAGCGCCATATCTCCTGGTCACCGCCGTGAGTTCGACAGCGTGGGTGGAGTTCGTCGTCATGCCGTCGAGCTTGCTCGGCCGCGCGGTCGAGCGCATTCACGCAGGGGGTACTTTCCGAGGTATAGCCTGCACTACCGACAATGCCGCCTGCGGTCGGTAGCGTTGCGTGGCATGCCGGTCCGCAACGCACTCGAGTCGCTCACGCTGCGGCCGACCGTGTTCCTGCGGTCGGCGTGGCCGTGGCGGTCCTTGGCCTATCTATTGGGCGGCGCGCTGGTCGGCTGGGCCACCATCCTCGCGGTGCTCGCCCTCCTGGTCGCCGGGACACTGCTGTCCGTGCTGGTGGTGGGCGTCGCCGGGTTCGTGGCCACGGTCCTCTCCGGGATCGTGGTGGCGCGCGTGGAGCGATGGCGGCTGCGGCTCGTCGACTTCACCGAGATCCCCGATCCGCACCATCCGATCGCCGAGCCGGGCCTGCGTGCCTGGCTCGGGGTGCGCCTGCGGGAAGAGGTGACCTGGCGGGAGCTGGGTTACGCGGCGCTCTCCGCGGGACTGTTGTGCTGGATGGACGCGCTCGTCCTCGGCGGCGTCGGCTACACGGTGCTGGCCACGCTCGGCGCGCCGTATTTCATCAGCGACGAGCCCCTGTACAACACGATGCTGTTCACCCTGGCCGGGATCCCGCTGACGATTGTCCTGGCCTATCCGGTGACCGCCTGGGCCGGCGCTCGCGCCGCGATGGCCCGCGCCCTGCTCGAGCCGCGCACCGACGAGCGCCTCGTCGAGGTCACCCGCTCCCGGGCCCGCCTGGTCGACGCCTTCGAGGTGGAACGCCGCCGGATCGAGCGCGACCTGCACGACGGCGCCCAGCAGCGGCTCGTCGCGCTCAGCATGCAACTCGGCCTCGCCCGTCTCGAGCTGCCTCCCGACTCACCGGCGGGCGAGTCCGTCGCTGCCGCCCACGAGCTGGCCAAACAGGCGCTGACCGAGCTGCGCGAGCTGGTCCGGGGCGTGCACCCGCAGGTGCTCACCGGCCGGGGCCTGGAGGCCGCCGTCGGTGAGGTCGCGTCGACAGCGCCGCTGCCCGTCGAGCTCGACTTCGCGCTGCCCGGCCGGTTGCCGCCCGCCGTGGAGGTGACGGCGTACTTCGTCACCGTGGAGGCGCTCACCAACGTGTCCAAGCACAGCCGAGCGTCGCGTGCCGTGGTCTCCGCCTGGCTGGAGCGGGAACAGCTGATTCTTCAGGTACGGGACGATGGGCGCGGCGGGGCCGATCCGGGCTCCGGTTCGGGACTGGTCGGGCTGGCCGACCGGGTGGCGGTCCTGGACGGTGCGGTGACGGTCTCCAGCCCGCCCGGTGGGCCCACGGTGCTACGAGCCGAGATTCCCCTGCCCGCGGACGGGCCGGGTGCCGGGCCATCACCCGTACCCTCGCAGGCTCGTGCGTCTCCCCGCGCCCAGCCGCAGCCTGTCCACGGTCTCGCCTCGAAGCTCGGAGAGGAGCGCTCATGACCGGTTTGCGCGTCGTCATCGCGGAGGACGGGCTGATCGTGCGGGAGGGTGTCGCCGGGATGCTGCGACGCTTCGGGCACGACGTCGTCGCCGCGGTCGGCGACGCGGACGAACTCGTCGAAGCGGTCGGCAAGCATCAGCCGGACGTCGTCGTCACCGATGTGCGGATGCCACCCGGGTTCAGTGACGAGGGGCTGCAGGCGGCCATCACCCTGCGCGCTGCCGATCCGGAGCTGGCGGTGCTGGTGCTCAGTCAGTACGTCGAGCAGACCTACGCGGCCGAGTTGCTCGACTCCGGGCACGCCGCTGGAGTCGGATACCTGCTCAAGGACCGGATCGGCGAGGTGACCGAGTTCGTCGACGCGCTGCAGGCGGTCGCGGCCGGGCGGACCGTCGTCGACCCCGAGGTCGTCCGGCAGCTGCTCGGGCGGCGCCGTGACCCGCTGCACCGGCTCACCGGCAGGGAACGCGAAGTGCTCGCGCTGATGGCCGAGGGGCGCTCGAACGCGGCGATCGCCCGCACGCTCGTCGTCACCGAGGCGGCCGTCGCCAAGCACATCGGCAGCCTGCTCTCCAAGCTCGACCTGCCGCCGGACTCCGACGATCACCGCCGGGTCCGCGCCGTTCTCGCCTATCTGCGGGGCTGATGTGGCACGCCGAGCACCGCAGCGGTCAGCGGGTCACCGCGACGACGATCGACGCCAGCAGGCCGGACGCGAGGTGGAAACGGTCCCGGGGTACGACGGTGAGCGTGCCTGCGTGCTCCCGGCTCACCGCTCGCGGGGTGCGGATCCCCCGGTACGGCGCCAGCTGGGCCACCTCGGCCGTCAGCGACTCGGGGAACCCGAGGCGGCCGGTGTGCGCGACCGAACGGCCGCCGGCCAGGTAACCGCCTACGTGCACCTCGACGGCGATGTGCACGGGTTCGTCCGGGTGCCATCCGGGATGGACGGTGCGGAACTCGGCGTAACCGTTCTTGTCGGTCAGTTGCGCGCCTCGGACCTGGGTTCGCGCGAGCGCGTCGCAGTGCCGGATGTCGATGACCGCGCCGGTCACCGGATCGCCGGAGTTCTCGTCGAGCACCCGGAGGCGCAGCATCAGCGGGAGGCCGGGGTGATCTCCGGCGATGTCGCGGCGGACCAGTTCCAGGGGGAGGTGATGGGCCTTCTCCTCTAGATCGGGCGTGAGCGACAGTGCGGGGAGCCGGGTGGTTGCGGTCCTGTCCGGCCGTTTCGGGGCACGGTTGAGGGCTGCGCTGTCCAATCGGATCGTGGCGCGCTGGAGGCCGGTGTTCTGCGGGCGTGCGGTGACGCCGAGGTCCTCGGTCGAGCGGGCCGCACTCGGAATCGCCGGGATCGACCCGGCCGCGCTCGGGACGCCCGGGGCCGGGCCTGCGGCGCTCGGGACCGCCGGGGCCGGGATCTCCGAGGTCGGGCCTGTCGTGCCCGACACCGCCCGGGTCGGGCCTGCCATCCAGGCCGTGCCCGGAACCGAGCGGTACGGGCGGATGGCTCCCGCGGCTCCCGGGATGGCGGGGGTCGCAGGGGCGTTCACGGGACGCGCCTGAGCAGCGCCCGTGGCAGCTGCTTGATCGGCGGGTGCGCCTCCGGCGGCGGCCGACACGGTTCGAGCTGCGCGTGGCGCCGCTTGAGCTGCTTCCCGGATGCCTTGTGCCCCTGGCGGGATGCCTTGTGCCCCGGGCAGGTTGCCTTGTGCCTCAGGCAGGTTGCCTTGTGCCCCGGGCAGGTTGGTGTGGGCTGCCGGCAGGGTGGCTTGAGCTGCCGGCAGGGCGGCTTGAGCTGCCGGCAGGGCGGCTTGAGCTGCCGGCGGCATGGCTTGAGCCGCCGACGGGATGACCCGGGCTGCCGGCTGGTCCGGCTCGTGGCCTGGCGGCGCTTCGGCTCGGCGTGCGCCTGGCAATGCCGTCGAGCTTTCTCTTTGGCTGATTACTGGCGTGCCGCCGTCTTCGTCGCTCCGCACTTCGGTCACTTCCCCCGCTGTCGATCACAGGACCGCAGTTGATCTTCGCAGGGAAACTACGCGAAAAAGCTGTTTTGAGATATTTGTTGCCGTGTGTCCTTTGGGGGCCACGGTGAGCCTGCTGCGCAGCTTCGCGGTCAACCGCTGTCGTCACGCTGAGTGTCTCGATTACTGGGCAACCAGCGGCTTAGCGGAAATCCGTGGACGCTCCGCGCCCCGCAGAATGACGCAAACCCCGTCGCGCTCCGCGAAATCAGTCGCCCTCCGTGACACCGTGCGCCGACCAGGCTTCCGAAACCGGCTGGCGTCCGTTTTGTGCACCTGCGCGTGGTGCGGGAGGGCTCAATCAAGCGGGCGAACTCCGGGAAGTGGGCGCTCACGGGAGCAGGCGCGGCGCCGCCACACAGCCACGAACGCGGCGTCGCCACACGGTCACGGGAGCGGTGCCGCCACACGGTCACGGGCGCGGTGCCGCCACCACAGCCACAAACGCGGCGCCGCCGCGCGGTCACGGGCGCGGCGCCACGCTCACGGACGCGGCGCCACGGTCACGGACGCGGCGCCACGCTCACGGACGCGGCGCCACGCTCACGGACGCGGCACCGCCGTCACCGGCGTGAAGCGCTGCGCCGCTGACAACGTCCTCGTCGACCAGCGCATCGCGTCCAGGAACGGGCCGGCCAGGTCGCCCGCGACAACCTCGCCGTCGCCGTACGCGCGGACCGCGCACAGCACCTCGCCGAGGCGGCCCGCGCCCGTGGTCAGCGCGTCCGACACGTCCTCCGACAGGGGCAGCTGCTCCACCATGGCGGCCGGCGTCATCGCCATCAGCTCGGCCATGCCGTTGATCAGACCGGCCACGAACGCGGCGGCCGGGTCGGCGCCGAAGCGGGGCGCCAGGGTCTCGCAGAGGCGGGCCTGGGTGAGCGCGGTCAGCAACTGCTCCTCCGGGGCCTCGCCGACGTCGTCGACGACCATCAGGGTGGCCCAGCGGCGGATGTGGGTCAGGCCGATCAGCATGATCGCCTGGCGGACCGAGGAGATGCGGCTGACGACGCCGGCCGCCACCGAGTTGCTGACCCGCAGGACGCGCATGGCCAGGGCCGGGTCGCTCGCGATGATCGAGGTGACCTTGTCGAGGCGCACGTCGGGGTGCATCAGGGCGGCCACCAGCTCGAGGCGGCGCATCCGGGACGGGGAGAGGCTGGGTGTGCTGAGGACCTGGGGACGGCTCAACGCGTACCCCTGGCGCAGTTCCATGCCGTAGCGGTCGGCGATGGCGACCTGTTCGGCGGTCTCCAGGCGTTCGGCGACGATCTGCAGGCCGGGGTGACGCCGGATCTCGGCGACGAGCCGGTCGAGGTCGCTCAGGTCACCGTCGAGGAGGTCGAGTTTCACGTACGAGGCGATGCCGAGCAGCTGCTCGTGCCCGGAACCCCAGACGAAGTCGTCGAGGGCGATCCGGTACCCGGCCTCGGCGAGCGCGGTGATCCCGGCGATCACCTCGTCGTCGATCTCGACGGTTTCCAGGATCTCCAGGACGACCTGTTCGGGGCCGAACGGCAGGGGCAGGCGCCCGGTCACGAACTCGCGGGTGAGGTTGATGAAGCACGGCCGGTTGCCGGCCACCTCGGCGATGCCGAACTCGGTGAACGCGTTCACCATCACCGTGCTGGTGGCGTAGGTGTCCTGCCGCCCCGACTCGACGGCGTCCATGCGACCGCGGAAGAGCAGCTCGTAAGCCGCCACGACGCCGTTCGCGTCGAAGATCGGCTGACGGCCTACGTGCACGGCGTCCAACGTCGGGATTCCCACGTCGAGGCCATCGGCAGCGACGGAGGACAGTTGAGAAAGCAGCCGGAGGAAAGAGGAGGAAACAAAGTCGAAACGGAGGGTTCCTCATCGCGGTGAAGCCGTGTTCAGATGAGACCGCCGTCACAGACTGATGCAAAGGATCCACCGGATGCTCAACCTCTCCGTACTCCTGGAGGACAGCGCACGCCACCACCCGGACCGCGCCGCCGTGGTGCTCGGCCCGCAGCGGCTGACGTATGCGCAGGTGAACGCCGCGGCCAACCAGGTCGCCGGCCTGCTCGCCGCCCGGGGCATCCGACCCGGCGACAAGGTGGCGCTCTCCTGCCCCAACCTGCCGTACTTCCCGATCGTCTACTACGGGATCCTGAAGGCCGGCGCGGTGGTCGTCCCGCTGAACGTGCTGCTCAAGGGCCGGGAGATCGCCTACCACCTGAAGGACTCGGACGCGAAGGCGTACTTCTGCTTCCAGGGCACCCCGGAGCTGCCGATGGGCGCCGAGGGCTGGGCCGGTTTCCAGGAGTCCGAGGGCGCCGAGCACTTCTTCCTGATCACCGCCGACCCGGCGGCCGCCTCGACGGTCGAGGGCGCCGAGACGCTCGGGCAGGCTCTGGCCGGCCGGAGCCCGGTCTTCGAGACGGTGCAGCGCGCCGAGACCGATCCCGCGGTCATCCTCTACACCAGCGGCACCACCGGGCAGGCCAAGGGCGCCGAGCTCTCCCACTCGAACCTGGTGCTCAACGCGCTGACCTGCAACCGCCTCTTCGGCACGCAGCCCGCCACCGACACGCACCTGCTGGTGCTCCCGCTGTTCCACTCGTTCGGCAGCACGGTCAACATGAACGCCGGTTTCGCCACCGCCTCGACGCTGGTGCTGCTGCCGCGATTCGACGCCGACGCGGCGGTCAAGCTCCTGCAGAGCGAGAACGTGACGTTCTTCGCCGGAGTGCCGACGATGTACTGGGGCCTGCTGAACGCGCTGAAGGAGAACGTGGACGTCGAACGCATCGCGGCCAACATGCGGGTCGCGGTCTCCGGCGGATCCAGCCTCCCCGTGGAGATCATCAAGGCGGTCAAGGAGCGGTTCGGCGTGACGATCCTGGAGGGCTACGGCCTCTCCGAGACGTCGCCGGTCGCCACGTTCAGCGACCCGAACAGCGATCCCCGGCCCGGCTCGATCGGCATCCCGATCTGGGGTGTCGAGGTGAAGCTGATCGACGCGGAGTGGAACACCATCGACGGCGTCGACGAGATCGGTGAGATCGCGATCCGCGGCCACAACATCATGCGGGGGTACTACAACCGCCCCGAGGCGACCGCCGAGGTGATGAAGAACGGCTGGTTCCGCACCGGCGACCTGGCCCGCCGCGACAAGGACGGCTTCTACTACATCGTCGACCGGGCCAAGGACATGATCATCCGGGGTGGCTTCAACGTCTACCCGCGGGAGATCGAGGAGGTTCTGCTCACCCACGAGGCGGTCTCCCTGGCCGCGGTGATCGGCGTGCCGCACCCCAGCCACGGCGAGGAGGTCAAGGCGTTCGTGATCCTCAAGCCGGGCGCGTCGGCCACCGAGGAGGAGATCGTGGCCTGGAGCAAGGAGCAGATGGCGAGCTACAAGTACCCGCGCGTGGTGAGCATCGTCGACTCGCTCCCGATGACCGCGACCGGGAAGCTGCTCAAGCGCGAACTCAAGTAACGCGAGGTTGCGCCGGTGTCGCACAGTGGAGGGTGGATGTTACGGAGGTCCGCTTGACCACAGCACTGGCGCAACGCCCCGTGGAGGGCGGCCGTGGAGTCCTGCGCCGGGTCGGTCAGCTCCGGCACACCTCGCCCGGCCGCCTGCAACTGCTGCTCGTCGTCCTGCTGGTGCTCGGCGCGCTGACCGGCCTGGTCGCCGGGGTCACCGCGCAGTCCGCCGCGGGCGGCACCGCGGACCTGCGCGACCGGGCCCAGCCGCTGCTCGCCGAGGCGGAGACGGTCTACTCCGCCCTGGCCGAGGCGGACACCATCGCCGCGCAGGCGTTTCTCGCCGGCGGCTTGGAGCCGCAAGAGCTGACCCGGAGGTACGAGCAACGCCTCGCCCAGGCGACCACGGCTCTCACGGCGGCCTCCCGGCGTACCCCCGAGGGAAGTGCCGCGGCCGAGGCGGTGCACGCCCTCGCGGCCGGGACCACCCGCTACGCCGCGCTCGTCGCCACCGCGCGCGGCGCCAACCGGCAGGGCCTGCCGGTCGGCGCGTCCTACCTGACCACCGCGTCGGAGCTGAACCAGCAGACGCTGCAGCCGCAGGCGCAGGCCCTGTTCCAGTTCGCGAGCCGGGAGCTGGACGCGGGCTACGAGCAGGCACGCAGCTCCTGGTGGCTGATCCTGCTGCTGGTCCTGGTCGTCGCGCTGACCCTCGCGCTGGTGGGCACGCAGATCTACCTGAGCCACGCCACCCGCCGCACGTTCAACGTGCCACTGGTCGCCGCGACCGGGCTGACCGTGCTGCTGGTGGCCGCCACCGGCGTGCTGTTCGCGTTGCAGCGTGACCATCTGCGGGCGGCCGACGAGGACGGCTCGGCGCCGGTGACCGCGCTCGCCGAGCGGCGCATCCTGGCGTTGCGGGAGCGGGCCTCGGAGGCGCTGACCCTGGCGGCGCGGGCCGGCGACGACGCGCACGAGGACGACTTCCAGGCGGCGCAGGCCCGGCTCACCTTCGACGACCGGGAGCTGCTCACCGAGGCGGCGCTGATGCACCAGGCCCGCGCACGGCACGACGCCTATCTGCGGCTGCACGAGAAGGTCCGGGAGCTGGACGACAACGGCGATTACGACGCCGCCGTGAAACTGGCCGTCGGGCGGGAGGCCACCGACGCGTTCACGGCGCTCACCGACACCCTGGACCAGGCCCTCACCGCACGCCGGGCGATCTTCGAGGCCGAGATCCAGCACGCCGGGCGCGGTCTCGGCGCGCTGACACTGCTCGCTCCGCTGCTCGCGCTGACGGTCTGCGTGCTGGCGGCGCTGGGACTGCGCGCCCGTCTGGAGGAGTACCGGTGATGCGACGGAGAGCGCCGCTGACGCGTACCCGGATCGCCGTCGCCGCGGGCCTGGCCATGATCCTGGCCGCCGCCGGGTGCACGGACCCGGCGGATCCGGACGCCACGCCCGCGCCGCCCCCGCCCACCGCGACCACGACGCAGGCCGCGCCCGGGACAGCGGCATGCGACGCGCGGGCCAGCCTCCGGCCCACCGGCGCCCTGCCCGCGCCGGGGAAGATGCCGGCCGGCGGCTACCTCGCGGCGATCCAGAAACGCGGCCGGCTGGTCGTCGGCACCAGCCAGGACAGCCCGCTGTTCAGCTCGCGCAACCCGTTCACCGGCCGGGTCGAGGGCTTCGACATCGACATGGGCCGGCTGATCGCCGCGGCGATCTTCGGCGATCCGGAGAAGCTGCAGATCAAGGTGATCCCGCACGCCGACCGCACCGCGGTGCTGACCGGCGAGGACGGCCAGCCGGACGTGGTCGACCTGGTGATCAACACGATGACCGCGAACTGCGCGCGCTGGCAGGAGGTCGACTTCTCCACGGTCTACCTGGAGACCGGGCAGAAACTGCTGGTCGCCAAGGACTCCGAGGTGGACGGCCTGGAGGACCTCGCGAAACAGAAGGTCTGCGCCGCGGTCGGCTCCACCTCCCTGCAGAACCTGGAGAATGCCGCGCCGGACCCGGTCCCGGTGGCCCGCAACGGCTGGGGGGAGTGCCTCGTCGCGTTCCAGCAGAACGAGGTCGCGGCGATCTCCACCGACGACACGATCCTCGCCGGCCTGGCCGCGCAGGATCCGTTCGCCAAGGTCGTCGGACGCCGGTTCACCGAGGAGCCGTACGCTGTCGCCGTCTCGAAGAAACACCCCGATCTCACCCGGTTCGTCAACGCGGTCCTGGAGCGGAGCCGCCGGGACGGCACCTGGAAGACCATCTACGACCGATGGCTGGGCACGCTGGGCCCGGCGCCGCAGCCACCGGCGGCGCGATACCGATGACCGACCCCGCACTGACCCGGGCCGACACCGAGCTCGAGCGCCTGGAGAACGCCGTCACGGCGATGGCCGCGAACCTCGTCGAGCTCGACGAGAACCCGGACCGCAAGGAGCTGAGCGGCACCGCGCTGACCGGCCGGACCGCGACCGCGTGGGCGGACGCCGAGGACGCCCTGGCCCGGCTCTGGCAGGGTCACCGCCAGCTCGGTGAGGTGATCGCGCAGGCTCGGGCGCTGCGCGGACAGCGCCGGGTGGACGCGCAGGCCTACACCCGGCTGGTGCTCGGCGGCTCGATCACGCTCTCCACCAGCACGGTTCCGCTCGCGCAGCGCGGGCTGCTCGGCGCCGGCCAGGTCAGCACGGTCTGCTCCCCCGCCGATCTGCTCGCCGTGATGGAGGCCGCGTTCGCCACCGCGGTCGACGTGGTCGCCACCGCGGGCGAGCGGTGGCGCACGCTTCTGCCCGGCGCCGCCGACGCCGCGGCCGCGCTCGCCCACGCCCGCGCGCTGAGCGCGAGCGTGCTGCTGGACGACGCGGATCGCCTGCTCGGCGCGTTCACCGGCACCCTCGCCTCCGACCCGCTCAGCGCCGATCCCGCGGTGCTGGACCGGGCGCGGGAGCTGATCGCCCGCGCCGACGCGGAGCGGACCTCCGCCGCCGAGCTGCGCAGCTGGCTGGAGCAGCGGCTGCGGGACGCGAAGCAGCTCTGTGCCGAGATCGAGACCGCCGCCCGGGCGGCGGACGCCGCGCGGACGGCTGCGGCCGGGCGTTTCCCCGGGCACACCCTTGCCGGGGTACGGGGTGAGGACCCGCGCACCGAGCTGACCGCGATCGACGCGCTCGCGACCGCCGGGCAGTGGCCACTGATCGCGCCGCGGCTCACACGGTGGAACCGCCGGGCCACCGAGCGCCTGGCCGCTCTGCGCGCCGCAGCCGCGCACAACGCCGGGCTGCTGGCGGAACGCAACGAGTTGCGGGGGCGGCTGGACGCGTACCGGGCGAAGGCGCTGCGCCGCGGCCTCGGTGAGGACGCCACGCTGACGCCGCTCGCCGACGCCGCCCGGACCGCGCTCTACCAGGCGCCCTGCGACCTGAACGCGGCGCGGGCGGCCGTCGGCGCGTACCAGGAGGCGCTGTCCACCACGATCGCTGCGAGGGATGCCCGGTGACCAGATGCCAGCGGAACTGTCCCGGCACGATCGAGGACGGGTACTGCGACACGTGCGGCATGGCCCCGGCCGCGACCCGCGCCACGTCCCCGGCCCCGGCCGCCGCTCCGGCCGCCGCTCCGGTCTCCTCCCCCGCCCCGGCAGCCGCTCCGTTCTCCGAACCGACCACTCCGCGGCCCCGCGTGAACGGGTCGGTCTCGCTGCGGTCGTCCTCGTCGGCGCTCTCCACCCGCACCGGCGGCAGCCGGAGCAGCTCGCGCGCCCAGTCCCGGCGGCGCTTCGGCGGCGGGCTCGTCGAGATCGCGCCGCTGGTCCAGGCCGACCCGGCGAGCGCCGTGATGGTGGCCGGCGAGGTGCCGGAGCCGAAACGGTACTGCGCGAAGTGCGGCACCGCTGTCGGCCGCAGCCGCGGTGATCGTCCCGGCCGTACCTCCGGGTTCTGCGCCTCCTGCGGCGAGCCGTTCAACTTCACCCCGAAACTCGTCAAGGGCGACCTGGTCGCCGGCCAGTACGAGGTGGCCGGCCCGCTCGCCCACGGCGGTCTCGGCTGGATCTACCTGGCCGTCGACAAGAACGTCTCGGACCGCTGGGTGGTGCTCAAGGGCCTGCTGAACTCCGGTGACGAGGACGCGCTCGCCGCCGCTGTCGCCGAGCGCCGGTTCCTGGCCGAGGTCGAGCACCCGAACATCGTCAAGATCTACAACTTCGTGGAGCACGACGGCGCCGGGTACATCGTGATGGAGTACGTCGGCGGCAAGTCCCTCAAGGACTTGCTCAAGGCGGCCTCCGCGCCGCTGCCGGTCGACCAGGCGCTGGCGTACGTCCTGGAGATCATGCCGGCGTTCGGCTACCTGCACGACCGGGGACTGATCTTCTGCGACTTCAAGCCGGACAACGTGATCCAGTCCGGCGACCAGATGCGGCTCATCGACCTCGGCGGCGTCGTGCACGTCGACGACCAGGAAGCCGCGATCTACGGGACCGTGGGGTACCAGGCGCCCGAGATGGCCGTCGCCGGGCCGTCCATCGCCTCGGATCTGTACACGATCGGCCGTACCCTCGCGGTTCTGACCACCGACTTCCGGGGCTACCAGAGCACGTTCAAGGAGAGCCTGCCGGACCGCGGCTCGTTCGACGTCTACATGCGGCACGAGTCGTTCTACCGGCTGATCGACCGGGCCACCCGGACCGACCCGGCCGAGCGGTTCGAGGACGCCGCCGAGATGGCCGACCAGATGCTCGGCGTGCTGCGCCAGGTCCTCGCGGCCGGCGGCGAGCCCCGGCCGGCGCCGTCCCGGCTGTTCACCGGCGAGATGCGCACCGACCCGCACTCGGACGGCGTGCGCTGGCAGGATCTGCCCACCCCGCTGATCGACCTCGGCGACCCGGCCGCGGCCTTCCTCGCCTCGGTCACCGTGACCGACCCCGCCGAGGTGCTCACGCTGCTCGGCAAGTCGCCCCAGTACACCCTGGAGGTGCGGCTGCGGGAGCTGCGGGCGCACATCGACCTCGGCGCGCGTACCGGCCGGTTCACCGAGGCCGCCACGTTCCGGGCGCTGCTCGCCGAGTCGGCCGGCGCGGACTGGCGGGTCGCCTGGTACGACGGCCTGCTCGCGCTCGCCACCGGCGACCACGTCCAGGCCCGGTCCCGGTTCGACGCGGTCTGGTCGGCGCTGCCCGGCGAACTGGCGCCGCAGCTGGCGCTCGGGTTCACCGCCGAGCTGGCCGGGGACTCCGACGCCGCCTGCGAGCACTACGACGTGGTGAGCCGGACCGATCCGGCGTACACCACTGCCGCCGCCGGGCTGGCGCGCTGCCGGCTGGCCGCCGGGGACCGGGCCGGGGCGGTGGAGGCGTACAACCGGGTGCCGGGCACGTCGTCGGCGTTCTCCGGCTCCCAGGTCGGCGCGATCCGCGCGCTGGTCCGGGCGCACCCGTCGGCCGCCGTCGACGTGGACGCGCTGACCACCGCCGCGCAGCTGATCGACCGGCTCACGATGGAGGCCGCCCAGCTGGCGGCGCTCCGCGCGGAGCTCCTGGAACAGGCGCTGAGCGCGCTGGGCCGGGGCACCGCGGTGCCGGTCGCGGTGCTCGGGCGGCCCGGCCCCGGGTTCGCCGGCGAACGGGATGTGCGGTTCGCGCTGGAGACCGCGTACCGGGAGATGGCCCGGGCCGCACACGGCCCGGAGAAGATCCGCCTCGTCGACCAGGCCAACGCGGCCCGGCCCCGGACGCGGACGTGAAAGAGGCAACGATGATCGTGGTGGATTGCGCCGCATGCGGTGACGAGCGGGACGCCGGGGCGGCGTTCTGCGAGGAGTGCGGGCGGGCGCTGGAAATCGGGGGTTCGGCCCCTACCGGTGCGGACGGCCCCGGCGGCAGGCTGGGAGCGGGCGACGATCCTGATCCGTCGTCCGCGCGCCGGCGGGCGTGCCCGCACTGCGGGGCTGCCCGGACGGTCGGCGCGGACGGGTACTGCGAGGAGTGCGGCATGCTGGCCGGTCGGCCGCGGGATCACATCGAGGCGGACGGTGGTGCGATGGCCGCCGCGGTGAGCGACCGCGGGCGGCGGCATCACCGCAACGAGGACGCCATGTGGCTGGCCGTCGGTGCGGCGGCCGCCGACGTGGTGGTCTGTGACGGGGTGTCCGCGTCCTACGACCCGGACGCGGCGTCGGACATCGCGGCGCGCACGGCGGGGGAACTGCTGGCCGCCGCTCAGCATCCGCAGAGCGACGCGGCGGATAGGGACACGGACGCCGGGGAGCTCGCGGCGCTGCTGTCGCCGGACGACAAATCAGACATGTCCCCCATGGTGGGTGTCGGTGAGGCGAAGCCCGAGGCCGGGGAGCAGGGTGCGGGCGGGGATGCCTCGCCGGCCGTCGCGATCGCCGGGGTCGTCGCGGCTGCCATCGCCGGCGCGGCCGAGGCGGTCGTGTCGCTCGCGCACACCGGGGACCCGCGGCGGGCCGCGTCCAACCCGGCCTGCACGATCGTGGCCGCGGCGGTGCGCGGGCCGCACGTCGGGTTCGGGTGGGTGGGTGACAGCCGCGTCTACTGGCTGAACGCGGACGGCCCCGCCGAGCAGCTCACCGAGGACGACTCGTGGGCGGCCCACATGGTGAAGCTGGGCGCCGACCCGATCGAGGCGATGGACGACCCGCGGGCGCACGCGATCACCGCCTGGCTGGGCGCGGACGCCGGGCCGATCATGCCGCGGGTGGGCGCGTTCACCGCGACACGGGACGGGTTGCTGGTGCTCTGCAGCGACGGGCTCTGGAACTACCTGCCCGACCCGGCGGCGTTCGCCGCGACGGTCCGGGAGTGCGTGGCCGGCAGGTCGCTGCTGGAGGCCGCGCGGGCGCTCGTCTCGTTCGCGAACCGGGCCGGCGGCTCGGACAACATCACGGTCGCCCTGGTCCCGGTTCACGCGCCGGCCCCGCCCGCCACCGACTCGCCCGCCGCAGAACCACACGCCGCTGTCTCGCCCGCCGCCGACTCGCCCGCCGCCGAGGAAATCTGAGGAGTTCGAGTGTCGTACACCGCTGAGGCGTTCCAGAACGAGTACCTCGCCCTGGGCGCGAGCGAGGTCAACGCGATCGTCACTGTCACGTCGACCGGCGCCACGGGCGGCGTCCGCACCGCCGGGGCCACCGAGATCATCATCGTGGACGCGTCCGGATCGATGCAGGCCGAGGGGCGGATCGGCGCCGCCCGGCAGGCCGCGAAGGCCGCCGTGGAGTGCATCGACGACGGCGTCCACTTCGCGATCATCGCCGGGGTGAGCACGGCCCAGCAGCTCTTCCCGGAGCCGGGCCGGCTCGCCGTCGCGTCGCCGGAGACCCGCGCGGCCGCGTCCCGGTCGATCGACCGCCTGCAGGCCAGCGGCGGCACGGCGATGGGCGCGTGGCTGCTGCTCGCCGCGCAGCTGTTCGCCCAGCGTCAGGGCGACATCGCGCACGCCATCCTGCTGACCGACGGCGACAACGGGGAACGGTACGGATATCTGGAACAGGTCCTGGAGTCGATCACCGGGCGGTTCACCGTGGACTGCCGGGGCGTCGGCACCAACTGGAAGGTCTCCGAGCTCCGCAAGATCGCTACGGCGATGCTGGGTACGGTGGACATCGTGGCCCGGCCGATCGAGCTGACCGCCGCGTTCCAGCAGATGATGACGACCGCGATGGGCAAGACCAGCGCCGACGTGCAGCTCAAGATCTGGACGCCGGTGAACACCACGGTCCGGTTCGTCAAACAGGTCGAACCACAGGTCACCGACCTGACCGGCAAACGGGTCGAGGACGGGCCGCGCGCCGGGCGGTACCCGCTGGGCGCCTGGGGCCAGGAGAGCCGGGACTACCACGTCTGCGTTCAGGTGACGCCGGGAGCGGCCGGCGACGAGATGCTGGCCGCCCGGGTGTCGGTCGTCGAGGGCGACACCGTGCACGCCAAGGCGCTGGTCCGGGCCGTCTGGACCGACGACACCGCGCTCTCCACCCGGATCAACCGGCAGGTGGCGCACTACACCGGGCAGGCCGAGCTCGCGTCCGCCATCCAGGAGGGCCTGGCCGCCCGCGAGTCCGGGGACGACCGGACCGCCACGCTGAAGTTCGGGCGGGCCGCCCAGCTCGCCCACGTCAGCGGTAACACGGCCACCTCGGACCTGCTCGCGAAGGTGGTCGAGATCGAGGACCCGGCGACGGGGACGGTCCGGCTCCGGCGGAAGGTCAACGCGGAGGACGAGATGGCGCTGGACACCCGCTCCACCAAGACGGTCCGGGTGGGGCGGGCGCAGTGACGTCGTACACCTGCCCGAAGGGTCATCAATCGGCGGAGAGCGACTTCTGCGACACCTGCGGGGTGAAGATCACCGGCGCCGAGCCGGCAGCCGTGCCGGTCGCCGGGCCGGCGGCGACGCCCGGCGCGGAGATCGCGGAGACCTGCCCGCACTGCGGCGCGCCGCGCGGCGGCAGCGCCCGCTTCTGCGAGGACTGCGGGTACGACCACGACACCGGCCGCCTCCCGGCGCTCGACGCCACGCCGCCCGCCGCGTGGACCGCGACCATCTTCGCCGACCCTGTGTACTTCGACGCCAACGAGGTCGACGGCGTGACGTTCCCGCAGGACGCGCCGGCGCAGACCGTGACGCTGCCGGCACCGCAGGTCCGGATCGGTCGCCGCAGCTCGTCCCACGGCACCGCGCCCGACCTCGACCTCACCGGCGACCCCGGCGTCTCGCACAACCACGCCCTGCTCACCCTCACGATCGACGGGCAGTGGCTGGTCTCCGACCTCGGGTCGACGAACGGGACATACCTGAACGCCGAGGACACCCCGCTGACCGCCGGGCAGAGCCGCACCCTCAAGGACGGCGACCAGGTGCACGTGGGGATCTGGACGACGATCACACTGCACGCCCCTTCGTGATCCCGTCTGGTTCACTGGTGCCGTGTCGTCGTTCGGTGCCTCCCTCCGTTCCCTCCGCCGGTCCGCCGGCCTGACCATCGAGCAGCTCGCCGAGGCGTCCGGGGTGAGCGGCCGGGCGATCAGCGACATGGAGCGCGGGCACAGCCGGGCGCCGCAGACCCGTACCCTCGTGGCGCTGGCGAAAGGCCTGGGCCTGGGCGAGGACCGGCTGGCCGTCCTGGAGGACGCGGCCCAGGAGCAGCGGGTCCGCAACACCGCCGGCCGGCCGCGGGTCTGCGAGCTGCCGCGCGCGGTGGCGGACTTCGTCGGCCGCGCCGACGAGCTGGACTCCGTCCGCCGGCATCTGTCCGGCGGCGACGGCCGGGGCCCGGCGCCGGTCGTGGTGGTGCACGGGCAGCCCGGCCTCGGCAAGACCGCGTTCGCCCTGCGGGTCGCCGGTGACCTGGCCGAGAGGTTCCCGGACGGGCGGTTCTACCTCGACCTGCGGGGCACCGACCCCGAGCCGATGACGGTCGGCGAGGCCCTGGTCCGGCTGCTGCGGGCCCTCGAGATGAGCCCGCGCCGGATCGCCGAGACCGACGAGGAACGCTCCAGCCAGCTGCGGTCCGTGCTGCGCGACCGCCGCTGCCTGCTGGTGCTGGACAACGCCGCCGGCGAGGCCCAGGTACGCCCCCTGCTGCCCGGTGACGGCGCCGGGTGTGCCGTGGTGACCAGCCGCCGGGTGCTCGGCGGGCTGGAAGGCGTGCTCCGGATCCCGCTGCCGCCGTTCGCGGCGGCCGAGTCGGCGGAACTGCTCGGCACCATCGCCGCCCAGGCGGTCGGCCCCGGCGTCGGCCAGGTCGCCGAGCTCTGCGGCCACCTCCCGCTCGCGCTGCGGATCGCCGGCACCCGCCTCGCCACCCGGCCCGCGTGGACGGTCGATCACCTGGTGACCCGGCTCGCCGACGCGGACCGCCGGCTCGCGCTGCTCTCGCTCGGCGACACCGGGGTGGCGACCGCGTTCGCCCTGTCGCACGCCCAGCTCTCCGCGCCGGCGCGGACCCTGTTCCGGCGCCTCGCGCACGTGCCGGGTGTCTGCTTCTCCCCGGAGATCGCGGCGATGCTCGCCGGGATCGGGCCGGACGACGCCGTCGACGGGTTGGAGGAGCTGGTCGAGCTCGGCCTGCTGACGCCCGAGCCGGACGCCTGGGTGCGCTACCGCTTCCACGACCTGATCCGGCTCTTCGCGGCGCAGCGCCTCCGCATCGAGGAGCCGCCCGGTGTCCGCGCCGAGACCGACCAGCGCCTCACCCGGTGGCTGCTGGAGACCGCGATCGTGGCTGGTCGCTGGTTCGAGCCGGGCTACGGCAGCCGTCCCGACGACTACGACGGCCTGGTCCCGCTCGCCACCGAGAAGGAGGCCGCCGAGTGGCTGCAGGCCGAGGCGGACAACTGGCTCGGCGCGCTGCGGCAGGCGGCCGCGGACGGCGCGCACCAGCTGGTCGTCGACGTGGCCGAGGCGCTGCACTGGTTCTCCGACTCGATGGTCTTCTGGGAGGGCTGGTACGAGGTGTACGGCCTGTCCCGCGCCGCCGCCGCCGAGCTGCCCGACCGGCACCAGGAGGTCACCCACCTGAACTACCACTCCTGGGCGGCCACCCACGCGGCGCGCCGGCCGGAGGAGGGCGCCGACATCGCGATGGCCGCGTACGAGCTGGCGGCCGCGATCGGTGACGTGAAGGAGCAGGCCTGGGCGCTGACCTACGCCGGGACCGCGTCGCGGTTCGCCGGGCAGCTGGACCGGGCCCTGCCGCTGTACCAGCGGGCGCAGCGACTGGCCGCCGACGCCGACGACCACGACGCGTACGTGCAGCACTTCCAGGGCCTGGGCCTGCTGCTGGCCGCGATGGGCCGGCGCGAGGAGGCCCTGGAGATGTTCGCGGCGACGATCCGCGAGCTGGACGTCCGGCCGGTCTCGCCCCGGCCGGCGGCGAGCGCCCGGGCCGGCGCGCACACGTTCGCCGCGGAGGTCCTCGCCGACCTGGGACGCTGGCCGGAGGCGCGGCGCGAGGCCGAGCTGGCGCTGCCGATGGTCCGGCAGACCGGGGACAACAGCCTGGTCGGGCAGGTCCACCTCACGCTGGGCCGGGCCCGGGGCGCGCTGGGCGAGCCGGAGGAGGCACGGGCCGATCTGATCCGGGCCCTGGAGCTGCTGGAGGAGACGCACTTCCGCAAGGGAGTCGAGCTGGCCCGCACGCTTCTCATGCAGTAACCCGACTTCTGCGTATTTTCCTGCCTGGTTCCGCGCGTCGCGGGCTGATGGGATCTCTGGTAACAGGCGGCGCCGCCGCCCATCGAAAGGATCCCCATGAGCTTCGTCACGACCTCCGACGGCACCCAGATCTTCTACAAGGACTGGGGCACCGGCCGCCCGGTCGTGCTCAGCCACGGCTGGCCGCTGAACTCGGACAGCTGGGAGGCCCAGCAGCTGTTCCTGGCCGAGAACGGCTACCGGGTCATCGCGCACGACCGCCGCGGCCACGGCAAGTCGACGCAGACCTGGCACGGCAACGAGATGGACACGTACGCCGCGGACCTGGCCGCCGTGATCGACCACCTGGACCTGCGGGACGTCACGCTGGTCGGCTTCTCCACCGGTGGCGGCGAGATCACCCGGTACATCGGCAACTACGGCACCGCCCGGGTCGCGCAGGCCGTGCTGGTCTCCGCGGTGCCCCCGCTCATGCTGAAGACCGACGACAACCCGGGTGGCGTGCCGATCGACGTGTTCGACGGCCTGCGCGCCGGTTCCCTCGCGGACCGCTCGCAGCTGTACAAGGACCTCGCCGACGGCCCGTTCTTCGGCAACAACCGGGACGGCGTCACCATCGCCCAGGGCCCGCGTGACGCGTTCTGGCTGCAGGGCATGGCGTCCGGGCACCGCAACGCCTACGAGTCGATCGCCGCGTTCTCGGCCACCGACTTCCGCGGCGACCTCGCCAAGTTCGACGTGCCGACGCTGGTCATCCACGGCGACGACGACCAGGTCGTCCCGTTCGAGGTCGGCGGCAAGGCATCGGCCGCGCTGGTCAAGGGCGCCGAGCTCAAGGTGTACGCCGGTGGGCCGCACGGCATCACCGACACCCACAAGGAGCAGCTCAACAACGACCTGCTGGCGTTCCTCAACAGCTACAACGCGTGATTTCATGGGTGGTCCCGGCACCTGCCGGGACCACCCGTCCCGCGAAGGAGGGCCTGATGCGCCTCAGCCGGAACGGCGCGAACGACCCGTCCGCCGGAGGCCGATCATGACGACGGCCGCCGCCGGCAGCGCCAGCACCACGGCGCCGGCAACCAGCGAGACACCCGGCGAGGCACCCGGTACGACTCCCGGCGCGCCCGGCGGGCCGAGGTCGATCGTCACCGGCGGAACCGTCATCGTCCGGTTGTCCATCGCCAGGACGGCCACCTGCCGACTCCGGCCACCCTCCTCGCGTACCGAGATCAGCGCCCGGTGTGTCGCTACCTGGTGCACCACGGCGTCGTACCCGAGCACGAACGTCCGGGCTTCGCGCAGCGGAGCCGACGCCGGCGGTGTCAGCACGGCGTGGGCCACCACCTCCCGGTACGCCCCGGACTGCTCGGTGCCGACCTCGTCGAACGACACCCGCCACGGCACGCCGCCGATCGTGGCGGGCCGCAGGTGGGCGCTGAGATAGGCCCGCACGTCCGGCCCGCCGGCGAGCGTCATCTCCTCGGCGGGCAGCCGGATCTCGGCGTCGACAGTGTCCGCGTGCGCGTCGAGGACGACGGTCGAGTCCGGCATCGGGTGGGCATGGGCGGGCGGCGGCGCCCCGAGCAGGAGCGCCGCCGCCAGTGCCCACACCACGATCATGACCGCACCGGGATCATGAGAAGGAGAACTCGCCACCGTAGTCGCGGGTGTGATCCCGGTACACCGTGTGGTAGTGGATCTGGTCCTGGATCACCACGCCGTTCTGGCAGACGAACTCGACCCACACGCTCGGGCCGTCGATGCGGACGTAGTCGGCGTGCGTGTCCAGTCCGGTGGTGCCGGACCAGCCGAGGTACGTCTCGTCCAGCTCCTCCTCGTACGCGGCGAGCAGTGACGTGGCCGTCGCGTCGTCGGCGCCCGCCACCCACGGTTTGATCGCGGCGAGGACCAGGTCCTTCTGCTCGTCGGTGAGCGAGCTGACCGCGAGGCCCTGCTTGGTCGCCGGGAACTGGCCGTCCTCCTGCGGGCCGACCAGCACGTCGGAGAAGCTCTGGCCGAGTTTCGCCGTGCTCTGCTCGGTGTCGCTCAGGCCGTCGAGCATGGCCAGCATCGCGTTCTTCATGTCGCCGAGCGGGGTGTGCGTGGCGCTGCTGTCGTCGGTCCAGCTGGTCGGTTCGACGCCGACGAAGTACGGCGAGGCCCCGACAACTTCTCCGGATTTATACGACATGTGGATGGCGAGGTGGTGCCCGCCGAAGTTCAGCTCCCACGTCCCGGTCGTGTTGGGCGTGCCGAGGAACGCCAGGTAGTAGAGACCGCTGCCGTAGCCGCCGGTCCCGCCGCTGCCCCCGCCGGGACCGCCCGACATCATCCCGCCGGGACCACCGGACATCCCGGCCGGCGGCCCGCCGGACATCGTGCCGCCACCGGGACCGCCACTGCTGCCGGTGCTGCTGCCGGCGCTGCTACCGGTGCCGCTGCCCTGCACGTCGCTCAGGTAGTCGTCGGCGAGCAGCAGCTGCTCCACCCGCTCGTACCCGCTGCCGGTCTGCGCGCCGAGCGCCGTCTTCAGCACGCTCTTCGCCGCGGCGAGCTGGCTCTCGTCGAGGTCGCCGAAGGCGATGCCGGGTCGGCAGGTGGAGCCGCACGGCAGGTTCGACCAGCTGACCGCGTTCTCCTGGGTGAGCTCCAGCTGCGCCTCGGCCTTCTGGTCGTCGTCGAGGGTGGCGAGGAAGGCCTCGGCCGCTTCGACGACGCCGGCCACCGACTTGTCGTACGACCTGACGGCCGGGGCGGTGGTCGCGGTGGTGGTAGCCGTCTCCTCCTCGTCCCCGCCGCACCCGGCGACCGGGAGCAGCAGGACCGCCGTGACGGCGAGGCGCAGTAGTGGATTCACCAATCGGACGTTACAGCTTTTGTGCGCTTTTATAAGCCGTTTACCACCTTCAACGCCTCATCGCGCAGTTGCGGGCTGCGCGCGTAGATCGAGGCGCCCGGCCCCGGCCGGTCACCGCCGTCGAACCGGGCGTAACACCCGCCGGCCTCCGTCACGATCAGCGAGGTGGCCGCGAAGTCCCAGATCTGCCCGCTGGTCTGCGCGCCCAGGTCCAGATCGCCGCGCGCCACCAGCAGCGGCGGGTGCAGGGCCCAGGGCCGCTCCCGCGCGCGGGCGATGAGCGCGGCGGCCGGCGCGCGCCCCCAGTCGGGCACCACCCCGAGCGTGCTCTCCGCCAGCGCCGGCGACTCCCCGGCCGCCACGTGGATCCGGGTGGCGTCCGTGATCCGGCCAGCCCGGACACTCCCCTCGTACGCACCGGTCCCGAGCCCGGCCCACCACAGGCGCGCCTGCGCCGGCACCACCGCGACCGCCGCCGTGATCGCGCCCTGATCCTCCAGGGCCACCAGCACGAGCCACCGGTCGTCGCCCTCGACGAACAGCGCCGTGCCGTCGATCGGATCGATGATCCACCGGCGGCCGGCCTCCCCGCCCGTCGCGCCGTGCTCCTCGCCGAGCACCGCGTCGCCGGGACGCGCCTCGCCGAGCACGGCGCGGATCGACATCTCGACGGCCCGGTCGGCGGCCGTCACCACCGATCCGTCGGATTTGAGCTCGCGGGGCAGGTCGGCCACCACCGCGAAGTGCCGGAGTGCTTCCTCGGCCCCGGCGAGCGCCGCGGCTTGTGCGATTTCCAGGTCGTCAGGGTTTTCCAGGAGGTCGGTCACGGTTCCCATCCTGCCCGGCGCGGCCGGAGGGCTTGTCGAGTGACGCGACAACGGCGTGCGAAGCTTTAAGTAACATCGCGTACCCCGATAGGAAATCATCGAGTGCCGGACCGGATCACCAGCGGGGTCGTCTTCACCACGCCGCCGTCGCTGCCCCGGGGCCGGCACGTGCTCAGCCGCGACGAGGTGACCGCGGCCCAGCGCGAGCGGATGCTGATCGCCGCGACCGAGCTGCTGGCCGGCGAGGGTTACCGCGGTTTCGGCGTGCGCGAGATCTGCTCGCGCGCCGCCGTGTCCCGGGCCGCGTTCTACGCCTGCTTCGCCGACAAGGACGCCTGCGTCTACGCCGCCTACGACCGGTTCATCGCGGTCTTCCTGGACCATCTCGCCGACAGCGGGGCGTCCGGTTCCGACTGGGCGGGCTGCGTCCACGGCTTCGTCGCCTCCTACCTCGCCACCCTGCAGCGCGACCTGGTCGCGGCCCGCGCCTTCCAGGTCGAGATGGACGCCCTGGGCCGCGCGGCGCGCGAGCGCCGCCGCGCCGCGCTCACCGAACTGGCCGGCTTCGTGCGCGACCTCCGCTCACACCGATTCCCGGGTACGACCGGAGCAGTCCCGTTCAGCGCCTACCTGGGCGCCATCCACGCGTTGCGCCAGGCCGCCTCGGACGCCCTGGACGCCGAACCCGAACCGAACCTGTCGGCCCTGGCCGGCGAGCTCTCCCCGTGGCTGTGCCGGATGGTCGAGGCACCGCCACCCACCCCGAACCCGCCCACACCGAATCGTCAGGAGTCCTGATGGCACAGGAGTGCGCCGCCCCGGCGGCCGAGGAAGCTCTCGTCGCACGGCTGCGGCAGGACAGCCCGCGATCGTTCGGCGCGATGTTCCTGGAACGCTCCGCCCGTACCCCCGATGCTCCCGCCTATCGCACACCGGGCGCCGACGGCAGCTGGGTCTCGCGCACCTGGGCGATGACCGCGCAAGCGGTCACCGAGATCGCCGCCGGCCTGCTCGCGCTCGGACTGCGCCCGCAGGACCGGGTGGCGATCTGCTCGGCCACCCGGGTGGAGTGGATCGAGGCGGACTTCGGCGTGATGTGCGCGGGCGGCGCGACCACCACCGTCTACCCGAGCTCGTCGCCCGAGGAGGTGCTGCACATCCTCACCGACTCGGGCAGCCGGTTCGCGTTCGTCGAGAACGCGTCGCACCTTTCCAAGATCATGGCGGCTCCGGAGATCGAACGCGCGATCCTGATCGACGGGACGGACGAGCGGGCGCTCTCCCTGGCCGATCTGCGCGACCTCGGACGGTCGTTCCTGGCGAAGAATCCGGATGCGGTGGTGGAGGCGACCCGGCGGATCGGGCCGGACGACCTCGCCACCCTGATCTACACCTCCGGCACGACCGGCCTGCCCAAGGGTGTCCGGGTCGGCCACGACGCCTGGATCTACCAGGGCCTGGCGATCCAGGCGATGGGCATCGTGCACCCGGACGACCTGGGCTATCTCTGGCTGCCGCTCTCCCACGCGTTCGGCAAGGCGCTGCTCTCCTGCCAGCTGTCGGTGGGCTTCGAGTTCGCTGTCGACGGCGACGTCAGCAAGATCGTCCAACGGCTCACCGAGGTACGCCCGACGATCATGCCGGCCGTCCCCCGGATCTTCGAGAAGGTGTACGCCGGCGTCGCCGCCACGATGGCGCGCGAGGGTGGCGTCAAGGCCCGCCTCTACGACTGGGCGATCGGCGTCGCCCAGCGGCGCGGCGTCCTGCTGCCGATCGCCGACCGCCTGGTGCTGTCCAAGATCCGCGATCGGTTCGGCGGCCGGATGCGGTTCTTCATCTCCGGCGCGGCAGCGCTCTCCCCGGAGATCGCCCGCTGGTTCGACGCGATCGGCCTGCCGGTCGCCGAGGGTTACGGCCTCACCGAGTCCTGCGCCACCACGATCTTCAACCGGCCGGCGCATCCGGAGTACGGCACTGTCGGCCTGCCGCTGCCCGGCACCCGGGTGCGGCTCGGCGAGGACGGCGAGATCCTGCTCAAGGGTCCCGGCCTGATGCAGGGCTACCACGGCCTGCCGGAGGCGACAGCGGCCGCCCTCACCGACGGCTGGCTGCACACCGGCGACATCGGCGAGATCACCGAGCGCGGCTCGCTGCGGGTCACCGACCGCAAGAAGGACCTGATCAAGACCTCGAACGGCAAGTACGTGGCGCCGCAGGCGATCGAGGCCCGGTTCAAGGGCCTCTGCCCGCTCGCCGGCCAGGTCCTGATCCACGGCGAGAACCGCAAGTTCGTCACCGCCCTGATCGACCTCGACCCGGACGAGGCCCGCAAATGGGCCGGCGCGCACGGCCTGGGTGACGCCTCGCACGCCGAGATCGCCGGCTCCGAGGCGCTGCGGCAGGAGATCTCCCGCTGCGTCGACGAGTTGAACGCCACCCTCAACTCCTGGGAGACGATCAAGAAGTTCGCGGTGCTGGCGGAGAACCTGGACGTCGAGGGCGGCGACCTCACGCCCTCGCTCAAGCTGCGCCGCCGGGTCGTCGAGCAGCGTTATCAGTCGCAATTGGACGGTCTGTACACATAGGATCGCGGTATGCATCGCAGCCGCCTCTTCGGCATCTTCATCGACACCCCGCTCGCCGAGGCCGCCGCCGCTGCCACGTTCTGGTCGGCGGCGCTCGGCTCGGCCGCCAAGCCGGTGCCCGGCGAGGAGGAGTTCACCGCCCTGCTCGGCGCGTTCCCCGGCCTGGCCGTGGACGTGCAGGCGGTCGACGACGCGCCGCGCTACCACGTGGACATCGAGACCGACGACGTCGCGGCCGAGACGGCCCGGCTGGTCGGGCTCGGCGCCGAGGTGGTGGTCGACAACGGCGGCCACCGGACGCTGCGCGCGCCGGGCGGCCACCTGCTCTGCGTGGTCCCGATCCAGAGCGAGGGCGACCTCTTCGCGCGTGAGGCCAACACCTGGGACTGAGCACCGTCAGAAATGCACCTGGAACAGGCAGTCGGCGCGGGTGGCCCGGAGCAGCCAGCGCAGGTGCGGCTGCGGATCGTGCAGGTGACAGCTGGCCTGCCGGGACTCCGCGACCCGGCGGGCGGCCACCAGCATCCGCAACCCGGCCGCGTCGCAGAAGTCCACCCCGGCCAGGTCGATGTGAATGTGCCGGACCGGCACGCCCAGCCCGAGCAGGTCGTGCACCTGGGTGAGGTCGTAGAGCTGCGTCTGCAACGCCGACGCCGAGATCGCGTCCAGGCTGCCCTGCAACGTGATCAGAAGCCGGTCGCCGTCCCGCTCCCCCGCGATCCGGGTGCCGCCCCCGCCTGAACCATTCACGTCATCTCCTCCGGTCGGGCTCGTACGATCGCCCACACCAGCTTGCCGCTGCGGGCTGGCAACGCGCCCCACGCCGAGGCCGCCGCGTTCACGATCCGCAGACCCAGGCCCCGGTCGACGAGCGACGGCCCGAGCCGCCCCGGAACCGGGTCGCGGACCCGGGGCAGGATCGCGTCACCGTCGTAGACGGCCAGGTGCAGCGCCGCGCTCGGGCCCGAGCCGCGCAGCGACACGATCACCTCGATGTCGGTGCCGGCGTGCTCGGCCGCGTTCACCACCAGCTCGGAGATGACCAGGCGGGCCCGCTGGCCGAGGCGCGGCACCTCCCAGGCCCGGCACGCGTCGTTGACCAGCCCGCGGGCCGGCACCGCGGCCGCCGGGTCGGGCGGCAGGGCCAGATGCATCCGGTCGGCGAGCGGGTGCCGGCCGGCCAGCGCGGCCCGGGCCTGCGCGACGGTCGCGTACAGGACCAGCCAGTCCCGGGCGCCGAGACGCCGCAGCCGGCGGGTCAGCGGGGCGTTCGCCTTCGCGCAGACCGCCACGGCGACCGGCGGCTGCATGGCGGCGCCCTGCGCGCAGGCGGTCAGCCACAGCGGGGCGCTGACCGCGTGCGGGTCGCTCAGCTCGTGCAGGTCCACGATCACGCCGGTGGGATGCTCGGCGAGGCACTTGTCGAGCACCGTGCGCGCCTGCGTGGAGAGCCGCCGGTTCCACTGACCCCAGACCGAGAGCTCGATGACTGCCGTGTCGGTGTCGATGACCGCCAGCACGGCATCCGCCACGGAGTCACCGGACCATTCGATCAGATGCGGTGAGCCCGCGCTCATGTGCACTACTCCCGGCAAAATGCAATCAGCTGTGTCAATACCGCCGCCGCAATTCTTGGTTTCCGCGCGAGACAGCGTCAACGGAGATTCACCATCCGCGACGCGACGGCGGCAGCCGGGAGCGCGTGGCACCCCCGGCTGCCCGACCGATCCGACCGTCACACGGTCGCAGTCCGAGCAGTACCCCCTCGCCGGCCGATCACACTCACAGCCCGCGCTGCAGCGCCAGCACCCCGCGGTTCACCGCCGAGATCGCCTTGCGGGCGGTCTCCTTCACGCTGGGCGACGCCGAGCCCGCCTCCTTGAGCTGGCCGAGGAGATCGAGCACCTGCCGGGCCCAGCGCACGAAGTCACCGGCCGGCATGTCCGCGTCGTGCTGGGTCCCGCTCGCGAGGACCCGGCCGAGCGGCTCACCGCGTGCCCACCGGTACATCGGCCAGACGAAGCCGGGGTCCGGCTCGCGGGTCAGCGACAGGCCGTGCTCCGCCTCGTCGGCGGCGATCTCGCCCCACAGCTTGGCGCAGGCGTCGACCGCCGCGGTGACCTGGCCCTTCGGCACCGACGCCCGGTCCTCACCCTCCCGGCGCGACTCGTAGAGCACCATGCTGACCGCGGCGGCCAGCTCCTCCGGCGCCAGGCCGTCCCAGACGCCCTGCCGCAGGCACTCGGCGACCAGCAGGTCGGCCTCCGTCCAGATCCGTCCCAGCGTGCGCCCGGCGTCGGTCACCTCACCGTCGGCGGAGAGATAGCCGCGGGCCGTGAGCACCGCGCAGACCTGGTCGAACGTCCGGGCCAGCGAACCGGTGCGCCCGGCCACCTTGTCCCGCAGCGCGTCGGTGTCGCGGAGCAGCCGGTGCCGGCGCTCGGCCCAGCGGGCGTGGTCCTCCCGCTCCGGGCAGGCGTGGCACGGGTGCTCCCGCATCCGCACCTTGAGCAGGGCGATCTCGGCGTCCTCGCCGGGCGCCTGACGGCTGCGCCGCCGCCGGTCCGGATGCCGGTCCAGCCCGGTCGCGCTCACCTGCGCGGCCAGGTCGCGGCGCGCCGCCGGCGACCGATGATTGAAATTCTTGGGTACGCGCACCCGCGCCAGCACATCCACCGGGCCGCCGAAGTCGGCGGGGCTGACCCGCCCGGCCCACCGGTCCTGGGTGAGCACCAGCGGCCGCGGCTCGCCGAACCCGCCGGTCACCGGCTCCAGCACGACGGCCAGCCCGGCCCGCTTGCCGTTCGGCACCCGGATCACGTCGCCGATCCGCAGTTTCTCCAGAGCCGCGACGGCGGCCGAGCGACGCTGCTGCACGCCCTGCCGGGACAGCGATTTCTCCCGGTCGGCGATCGCCACCCGGATCGCGAAATACTCCTCGAAGTCGCCGTGGTGGCAGGCGGCGTCCTCGGCGTAGGTCTGCATGGTCTCCTCGTTGCGCTGCACCTGCCGGGCCAGGCCGACCACCGACCGGTCCGCCTGGAACTGCGCGAACGAGGACTCCAGCAGCGCGCGGGACCGGTCCGCGCCGACCGTGCCGACCAGGTTGACCGCCATGTTGTAGGACGGCCGGAACGACGAGCGCAGTGGATAGGTGCGGGTGGAGGCCAGACCGGCGACGTGCCGGGGGTCGACATCCGGGCTCCAGAGCACCACCGCGTGCCCCTCGACGTCGATGCCGCGCCGCCCGGCCCGGCCGGTGAGCTGCGTGTACTCCCCCGGGGTCAGGTCGACGTGCGCCTCGCCGTTGAACTTGACGAGCCGCTCCAGCACGACGCAGCGGGCCGGCATGTTGATGCCCAGCGCCAGGGTCTCGGTGGCGAAGACCGCCTTGACCAGGCCCCGCACGAAGCACTCCTCGACCGCCTCCTTGAAGGCGGGCAGCATGCCGGCGTGGTGCGCCGCGACGCCGCGCTCCAGGCCGTCGAGCCACTCCCAGTACCCCAGGACCGACAGGTCCTCGGCCGGGATGCTCGCCACTTTCGCCTGGGCGATCTCGCGGATCTGGGCGCGCTCGTCGGGGCCGGTGAGCCGCAGCCCGGCGGCCAGGCACTGCTGCACGGCGGCGTCGCAGGCGGCCCGGCTGAAGATGAACAGGATCGCGGGCAGCAGCCCGGCCCGCTCCAGCCGCTCCACCACCTCGGCGCGCGGCGGCGGCTGCCAGCGCCGGGACCGCCCACCCCGCCCGGACCAGCCGGAACTCGCCCGGTCGGTCAGGTCGAGCCGCCGGTCCATCTCCCGCGTGTAGCGCAGCAGCTCGGGGTGGACGTCGTGTTTGCGCGCCGCGTCCGCGTCGTGGAACAGGTCGAACATCCGCCGGCCGACGAGCATGTGCTGCCAGAGCGGCACCGGCCGGTGCTCGCTGACCACCACCTCGGTCTTGCCGCGGACCGTGACCAGCCAGTCGGCGAACTCCTCGTAGTTGCTGACCGTCGCCGACAGCGACACCAGGGTCACCGACGCCGGGAGGTGGATGATCACCTCTTCCCAGACCGCGCCGCGGAACCGGTCGGCGAGGTAGTGCACCTCGTCCATCACCACATAGGCCAGGTTGCGCAGCTGGTCGGAGCCGGAGTAGAGCATGTTGCGCAGCACCTCGGTGGTCATCACCACCACCGGGGCGTCGCCGTTGATCGCGTTGTCGCCGGTGAGCAGGCCGACCTTGTCCGCGCCGTAGCGTGCGACGAGGTCGTTGTACTTCTGGTTGGAGAGGGCCTTGATCGGCGTGGTGTAGAAGCACTTGCGCTCGCCCGAGCGCAGCGCCAGGTGCACCGCGAACTCGCCGACGACGGTCTTGCCCGCGCCGGTCGGGGCGCAGACCAGCACGCCGTTGCCCCGCTCCAGCACCTCACAGGCCTCGCGCTGGAAATCGTCCAGGTCGAAGCCGACGTCGAGCATGAAGTCCTCGAGCGCGGGAAACTCGGCGACTCGCGCCGCCCGCCTCTGGGAAGCCGCGTACCTCTCGGCGGGACTAGTCATGAACACAAGGCTAGTCGCGCCGTATGACAAAACGCATCACGGTGGTGGCGGCGGGAGCGTCAGGGGGCATCGGTATGGTGCTCCACGTGCCGGATGCCAACCACCCTCCCCATAGCGCACGGCCGGTGGAGGCCGTCCTCTTCGACTTTCACGGCACGCTGGCCCAGGTGGAGGACCCGCTGACCTGGGTGATCGCGGCAGCCGCGGCCTGTGGCCGGGAGCTGGACCGGGGAAAGGCGACGATCCTCGCCGATCGGCTGCTGACCGCGGGCCGGGCCGGCGGGCCGCTGCCGCACCGGGTGCCGCCGCAGCTGGCCGAGCACTGGGCCGACCGGGATCTCTACGCGCACAGTCACCGCGCCGCCTACACCGGCCTGGCCGCGACCGTGCACACCGACGTGGAGGGTCTCGCCGACGCGCTCTACGACCGGTTGCTCACACCGGACGGCTGGCTCCCCTACCCGGACACCGAGCCGACCCTGCGCAAACTGCGCGACGCCGGCATCAAGATCGCTGTGGTGAGCAACGTCGGCTTCGACATCCGCCCGCACTTCGCGGCCTGGGGGCTGGACACGCTGGTGGACGCGTTCGTGCTGAGCCTCGAGGTGGGCCGCACCAAACCGGACCCGGCGATCTTCCTGCGGGCCTGCGGCATGCTCGGCGTCGACCCGGAACGCACCCTGATGGTCGGCGACACCCCGGCCGACGCGGGCGCTGTCAACGCCGGTTGCGCGGTGCTGGTGCTCCCGGCCGCCGAGGCGGGCCGCTCCAACGGTCTGGGCGCCACCCTGTCCCTGACCGGCTGCGCCTGACCCGCCAACCCCCACCACACTCGCCGCAAGCCCGCACCCCACTCGCCGCACGCCGGCGTCGGTGAGGGCACACGGAACCTCACCGTGAACCCTCATCCACGCCAGAGCAGCGATGCGGGCACACGCACCGCTTAGGTGTGCCGCCATCCCGGCCGGCGCGGCCTTCGGTGTGCTTTCATCCGGCCAGCGCGGCCTAAGATGTGCTCTCACCCAGCCAGCGCGGCCTTCGGTGTGCTCTCACCCAAGCGAGCGCCGAGCGGCGAGCGCCGGGCAACAAGCGCCGGGTCAGGCGTAACTGTCCAGCAGCGTGCCCCGGCGCCCCTTCTTCGCGGCCGTCTCGGCCACCGCCGCCGGCGCGGACTCCGCCGGAGCGGTCGCCGCCTCGGCCACCGCCTTGAACATCTGCTTGGCACTGCCGAACATCGCGGAGCCGAACATCGCGGACATCGAGCTCTTGGTGCCGATCGTGTTCGTCATGCCAGACAGTTCGGCCCGCGCCGGGAAATCTGACACCCGGCTCAGCGCAGCAACCGGATCGCACCCGGAACGCACGTAACGTCGAGCGGCAGCGGGCCGAGCCGCTCCCCGTCCGCGTACCCGATGATCCCCTCGGCCTCGATCCGCACCTCGCGGGCCCGCAGCACGGTGACCCGCGGATCGCTGACGTGGGTGCCCTGCCGCAGCCGCGGTTTGAGCCGGGTCAGGCGCATCCGCCCCAGCGGCGACGCGAAGATCACGTCAAGCATCCCGTCGGCCGGGTCGGCGTCCGGCAGGATCCGCATGCCGCCGCCGTAACTGGCGCAGTTCCCGACCGCGACGATCTCCGCGGTGAACCGGTGCTCCACGCCGTCCAGGCGCAGGACGTACCCGCGGGCCCGCAGCCGGGCGAGTTCCAGGACGATCGCCAGGTCGTAACGCCGTGGCCCGCGCGGCCGCCGCATCCGGTTGGCGCGTTCGTTGACGAGGGCGTCGAATCCGGCGGCGAGCACCGCGCAGAACCATCGCCGGTCACCCTGAGCGGTCCGGGCCAGGGCCAGATCGAAGCGGTGGGCGCGCTGATCACGCAGCGCCAGCCCGATCGCCTCCGCGGCCCGCAGACCTTGCGGGGGTACGCCCACCGCGCTCGCGAAGTCGTTACCCGTCCCGGCCGGCACCACCCCGAAGCCGACCTCCGTGCCGGCCACCGCTTGCAGTGCCCGGTGCACGGTCCCGTCCCCGCCGACGGCGACCACCGCGGCGGCCCCCTCGGCAACCGCCGCGTGGCAGGCCGCTTCCGCTTCCGCGCCGCTGTGCGCGTCCACGATCCGCACCGGCCGCCCGGAGATCCCGAGCGCGTCGACGACCCCCGGAAGCAAACCGCGGTGCAGGCCACGCCCCGCAGAGGGATTGGCCAGCACCGCGATGAAATCGCCCGTCATGGCGGAGGAGGCTATACCCCACCCCGGCGATCGCCGCCGGTGAGGGGCCAGGCGATCGCCCGCGGAGCGAAGCGGAGCCAGACAGCTAGGTCATGTCGTCGAAACGGCGCTCCAGGGGAGCCGGCTTCTCGACCGGGGCGGGAGACTCGATCAACGTCGGGGCCTCGACCGGATCGGAGGCGCCGACCGGCACCCGCTCCTCCGGCAGCTCCGAGATCGCGTCGTCGTCCAGACCCTCGTAGAGCTCCTTGCCGCGACCCTTGCGCTTGTCGTTGAGGAACGCCACACCGACCGCGATGAAGTACAGCAGGCTGATGCACGCCGCGAGCAGCGTCATCCCGAACGGTCCCGGGTCGGGGGTGGCGATCGCGGCGAACGCGAACGACAGGAACACCACCGCGCGCCACCAGCTGAGCAGCCGGCGGGCCGAGACCACGCCGGTGAAGTTCAGCATGAGCAGCAGCAGCGGGAACTCGAACGCCCCGCCGAACAGCAGCAGCATGTTCATCACGAAGCCGACGTACGACGTGACCTCGAGCTTCGTGGGCTCGCCGATCACACCGGCCTCCATGATGAAGGCCAAGCTGTGGCCGATCACGAAGTAGGCCAGGGTCGCGCCGGCGAGGAAGAGCGGCGTGGCGAGGGCGACGAACACGTACGCCCATTTGCGCTCGTGCCGGTGCAGGCCGGGGGCGACGAACGCCCAGAGCTGGTACAGCCAGACCGGCGCGCCGATGATCAGGCCGACCCACAGCGCGATCTTGAGGCGCAGCATCAGCTGGTCGGTCACCGCGAGCGTGATGAACTCGCAGCTGCCGGTCGAGTCGACCGAGGTCGGCAGATTACAGTACGGCGCCTTCAGGATCCCGAAGACCCACTGCGAGATGACGAAGCCGATGATCAGGCCGACGACCACGCCGATCGACGCGATGAACAGCCGGTTGCGCAGCTCCCGGACATGCTCGATGAGGGTCATCGAGCCCTCGGCGGCCTGCTCGAATTTGCTCGGCTTCTTGGGCCCCCGGCGCAGGCTCAGTGCCATCGGATCGGATCAGCGGTCGTTGGTGCGCTGCACCGGGTCGACGAAGGGCTGAGCCGGCGGCTGCTGCTGGTAGCCAGGCTGCGGCTGCTGGTAGCCCTGCGGCGGCGGCGCCTGCTGGTAGCCGGGCTGCTGCTGATAGGGCTGCTGCTGGTAGGGCTGCTGGACCTCGCCCTGCAGCGGGCTGCGGCTGTGCTGCGGCTCCGCCTTCTCCGCGACGTTGTTGTCGTCATCGACGAGGCCCTTGGTCTCGGCCTTGATGATCCGCAACGAGCGCCCGAGGGAACGCGCCGCGTCCGGCAGTCGCTTCGCGCCGAACAGCAGCACGAGCACGACGACGAGAACGATGATGTGCCATGGCTTGAGGGCGCCCATGGAATGACTCCAGTCGGTCGGATCAGGTTGCGGGGTCCATCGTACGTGTGGATTCCTGGGATATCGCTTTCCGGATGCCCTGGGATTCTCAAGATCTTGCTAAGTCTGGGACAACGGGGGCGGAACACCCCGGGATCAGCGACCGAGATTGGCCTTGATCTGGGTGACCGAGTCCTGGGCCCGCTCGGCTTTCTCCTGCACCAGGAGCACGGTCCGCTGCAGTTCCTCGCCGGCTGCCTGCAGCCGCATCGCCTCCTCCTGACGGCGCTGCAGCTTCACGGCCGCCCGCCGAAGTTCCGGCAACCGGCCCAGAAGCCGCGCGGCGGCGGAAACCAGGATGATCAACGCGATCGCCCCGACGGCGATCCAGACCCACATCAGCACGCGGCCACCCTACCGGCCGGCCGGCTCACCGGCGCCGAGCGTATGCGGCGCGGCGTACTGATTGAGGGCGGCGGTGGCCTGATCGTGAATCCGGTCGATCAGTTCGGGCGGGCCGAGCACCGTGACGTCGCGGCCCAGCCCGGCGAGCAGCCGCTGCGCCCAGCCCAGGTCGGTGACCCGCATGGTGACCAGCCACTCCGCGCCGTCCCGCTGCACCTGCTCGACCGGGTAGTACTCGGTGATCCACCGGCTGCCCCGGCCGACCCGCAGGGTGACCAGGGGAAGCTCCGGCCCGGGCCGGAAGACGCCGTCGCTGACGTCGTGCGGCACGGCCCCGACCGGCGGCACGGACGGCTCGGGCAGCTCGGTGAACGCGTCGATCCGGTCCACCCGGAACATCCGGGTGCCCTCGGCGCGGCGGCACCACGCCTCCAGGTACGCGAACCCGCTCACCATCAGCATCCGCATCGGGTCGACGACCCGCTCGGTGGTCTCGTCCCGCGCCGCCGTGTAGTAGGTGAGCCGCAGCGCGTGCCCGGAGTCGACGGCGGCCCGCACCGCCTCCAGCTTCTTCTGGTTCGCCGGCAGCCGGACCGTGACCGGCGCGTCGGCCAGGTCGCCGGCCGCACTCTCGATCTTGGCGAGGGCTCGCTCGATCGCGTCCCGGGTGCCGATCCCGGGCGTCTCGGCGAGCATCCGCAGCGCCACCACCAGCGCGAGCGCCTCGTCCTGGTTGAGCCGCAGCGGCTTGTCGATGCCGGCGTCGTGGCTGATCGTCACCCGGTCGCCGTCGAACGCCATGTCGATCAGGTCGCCGGGACCGTACCCGGGCAGCCCGCACACCCAGAGCAGTTCCAGGTCCTCGCGCAGCTGCTTCGCCGTGACGCCCAGGTCCGCTGCCGCCTCGGCGATCAGGATCCCCGGCCGGGCCAGCAGGTACGGCACCAGGTTGAGCAGCCGGCCGAGCCGGTCCGCCGAGGTCCGCGGCCCGGTCACGGCGCCACCTGCTCGTGCCGGGCGGCCAGTTCCTTCAAGTTCTGGATCACGGCGCCGCGCAGCTCCGGCGGGCCCTCCGCCTTCACGTCCGGCCCGTACCCGGCGATCCGGGCGGCCAGCCACTCCACGTCCCCGTACGCGATGGTCAGCCGGTCCCCCTCGGGCAGGCTGACCGACTCGGTCGCCATCCGCCGCAGGCCCGCCGCGCGTCCCGGCCGCACCGTCACGACGGCCCGCCCGTTGCGCGCGACCGGGCCGGACGAGCGCGCCACGTAGCTGATCAGGTCGGCGTCACCGGGCGGCGTGAACGCGTCCGGCTTGCCGGTGCCCTTCACCTCGCCGACGATCCGGGACAGCCGGAAGCAGCGGGTGGCGCCCCGGTCCCGGTCGTGGCCGACCACGTACCACCGGCCGCGCCAGCAGACCACGCCCCACGGCTCGAGGCGGCGGGTGCTCGGCTCGTCGACCTCCGGCACCCGGTACCTGAAGCTCACCGCGCGCCGCTGCCGGGCCGCCACGGTCAGCGGCCCGAACGCCGGGTCGACCGTCACCACCGGCTCCACCCCGAGGGTGGCCTGCGGGTCCACCTCGACACCGGCGGCCCGGAGCTTCGCCAGGCCGCTGCTCGCCGCGGCGGCGAGCCCGGCGTGCTGCCAGAGCCGCGCCGCGATGCCCACCGCGGCGGCCTCGTCGGGTTCCAGATGGATGTCGGGCAGCGCGTACTCCCGCTGGGCGACGCGGTAACCGGGCTCCTGGTCGAAGATGCTGGCCGTGCCGGTCTCCAGCGGGACGCCGAGCTCGCGCAGCTCGGCCTTGTCCCGCTCGAACTTGCGCTGGAACGCCTCGTGGTCACGCGGATCCGACGGGTCGTGCTCGTAACCGGGCACGGTCGCGGCGATCTGCGCGGCGGTCAGGAACCGGCGCGTCGAGAGGAGACAGATCACCAGATTTACCAGGCGCTCGGTGCGAGTGCGCGACACGAGACGCAACGCTAGCAGCCTCGTCACACGGACGGTTATCCGCGCGGGGGCTGGGGAAGATGGCGTCCGTGACAGAAGCCCAGGAATCCGAGAGCGTCGGCACCGTCGTGGTGGCGGGAGCCGCCAACCTGGCGATCGCCGCCGCGAAACTGGTGGCCGGCGTCACCTCCGGCTCCGCCGCGATGCTCTCCGAGGCCGCCCACTCGTTCGCCGACACCGTGACCGAGGTGTTCCTCTTCGTGGCGCTGCGGCGCGGCGCCAAGCCCGCCGACGAGGAACACCCGTTCGGGTACGGCAAGGAGAGCTGGGTCTGGGCGTTCATCGCGGCGCTCTTCACGTTCGTCGCCGGCGCCGGGTTCTCGATCTACCACGGCATCGAGACGATCGTCGAGGGCGAGGAGTCCGGCCCGTTCCTCGCGTCGTACATCGTCCTGGCCGTCTCGTTCGCCGCCGAGGGCGTGTCGTTCCTGAAGGCCCGCCGGCAGATCCGCACCGAGTCGAGCCGCTGGAAGGTGACGACCCGGCGGTTCCTGCGCCTCACCCCGGACACCACTGTCAAGGCGGTCTACTTCGAGGACTCCGCCGCGCTGATCGGCCTGGTCCTGGCGGCCGCCGGGCTGGGGCTGACCGAGCTGACCGGCAACAGCCTCTGGGACGGCGTCTCGTCGATCGTGATCGGCCTGCTCCTGCTGGTGGTCGCCTCCGTCCTCGCCGGCAGCAACGTGTCCCTGCTGGTCGGCCGGGCCGTCCCGCGCCGGGTGCACAGCGCGATCGCCGCCGAGATCGCCGCGCTGCCGGTCGTCACCGCCGTGCCCACCCTCTTCACCATGCAGCTGGGACCCGACGGCATCCTGGTCGCCGCCAAGGTCGACTTCGCCGACGACGCTCCGGGCGGCGAGATCGAGAAGGTCTCGGACGAGGCCGAGCGGCGCTTGCGCGCCAGGTTCCCCGAGATCCGGTACGTGTTCCTCGACCCGACCCGGGGAGAGCCCGGCCGCAACCACCTCGACGGCGGCCTCGACGCCTGACCCTTGTAGGGTCCCCGGCATGGTGCGGTGGCGGTCCGGGACGGTTCTGTCGGTGCGGCGCGACTGGCGGGGCGCGTGCGAGCTGGACGTCGAGACGCCGGACGGCCCGCTGCGCGCCCTCGCCTACCCGCACCTGGTCGGCGCGCCGGAACCCGGCGACCGGGTGCTGCTCAACGTCGGCGCGCTCGTGATGGGCCTCGGCACCGGCGGCTACGCCCTGGTCGTCGCGCTGCCCGACCGGCTGCCCGCCGACCCGCCCGCCGACGGCGCCACCCGCGACAGCGGCCACCTGGTGAAGGCGCGGTACACGCCGCTGCAGGCGATCCTGCTCGGCGTCGACGAGGAGGCCTCGCCGCACCGCGAGGTGATGGCCGCCGCCACCTCGCTCGACGGCATGCCGGTGGTCACCGCGGACCTGCACTCGGCGCTGCCCGCGATCCTGGCCGGCATCCACGCCGACCGCCCGGACGCCGCTGTCGCCTACGTGATGACCGACGGCGGCGCCCTGCCGGCCTGGTTCTCCCGCACCCTCGACGGCCTGGGCGGCCACCTGGCCGGGACCGTCACCACCGGCCAGTCGTTCGGCGGCGACCTGGAGGCGAGCACCGTGCACACCGGCCTGCTCGCGGCCCGGCACGTGCTCGGCGCCGACGTCGCGATCGTCGCCCAGGGCCCCGGCAACCTCGGCACCGGCACCACCTGGGGTTTCTCCGGGGTGGCGCTGGGCGAGGCGATCAACGCGATCGCCGTGCTGGGCGGGCGCCCGATCGGGTCGCTGCGCATCTCCGACGCCGACGGCCGCGACCGGCATCGCGGCGTCTCCCATCACAGCCTCACCGCGTACGGGAAAGTCGCTCTGGCCCGCGCCGACCTGGCCGTGCCCCGCGGCCTGGCCCCCCACCTGGCCGCCGACGTGGACGCCGCGCTGGCCCCGCTCGGCGCCCGGCACCACCTGGTCAGCGTCGCCACCGAGGGCCTGGACGAGGCGCTGCGGGCGTCGCCGGTCGCCCTCTCCACGATGGGCCGCAAGCTGGACCAGGACCACAGCTACTTCCTGGCCGCCGCCGCAGCCGGCCGCCACGCCGCAGCCCTCCTGCCCTGACCACCCGCCGCGAGCGTTCAGCCGCGCCGGCGCACCAGCGTCACGCCGTCGCGGACCGGCAACATCACCGACTCCACCCGCTCATCGCTCACGATACGGTCGTTGAGGCCGGCCACCGCCACCGCCGACGCGTCACGCGGATCGAGGACCTGCCCACCCCGGAGCACGTTGTCGATCACCAGCAACCCGCCGGGGCGCAGGCGCGGCACGATCTCGTCGTAGTACGCCGGGTACCCGGTCTTGTCCGCGTCCAGGAACACGAAGTCGATCACCGGATCGGCCGGCAGCGCGCGGACCGTCTCGATCGCCGGCCCGAGCCGCAGCTCGATGCGGTCGGCGAGGCCGGCCTTCGCCCAGTAGGCGCGGGCGATCGACGTCCACTCCTCGGAGACGTCACAGGCGATCAGCCGCCCGCCCGGCCGCAGCCCGCGGGCGATGCAGATCGACGAGTACCCGGTGAACGTGCCGATCTCGAGCGCCGAGGAGACCCCGGTCAGCCGGGTCAGCATCGTCAGCAGAGCGCCCTCGTCGGCGGAAATCTGCATACCGGCGTCTTCGGGCGGATATTTCGTGTATGTCTCCGCGGCCAGCTCCCGCAACAGGTCGTCCGCGGGTGTCGAGTGCGCCAGCACGTAGTCGGAGACGGCCGGGTCAACGATGTCTGCCATACCCCGACCCCACACGATCGAGGCCCCGGCGACAACCCCTCAGGAGGTGATGATCAGGTACAGCCAGCCGGCCAGCAGCAGCCCCAGGATCGTGGCGTAGAGCCACGTCGGGATCTTGTGATTGCCCGCGCGATCCTTCTGGATCTGGCGGTAGATCCGCTCACGGCGGCGCTCGATCCGGTTCCAGCGCACCTCGTGCTCGGTGCGCTCGGGCGGCTCGGGAGAGGGCTGGTCGGGCGTCGTCATAACCCGACCAGCCTACCCGTGGGCTACATGCTGGCGATCAGGCGCTCCACCCGCTCGTCGTAGGCGCGGAACGGGTCCTTGCAGAGCACGGTCCGCTGCGCCTGGTCGTTGAGTTTCAGGTGCACCCAGTCGACGGTGAAGTCGCGGCGCTTCTCCTGCGCGTGCTTGATGAACTCGCCGCGCAACCGGGCCCGCGTGGTCTGCGGCGGCGTCTCCTTGGCCTCGTAGATCTGCAGGTCGTTGGCGATCCGGTCGACCTGCTTGCGCTTCTCCATCAGCGCGTAGAGGCCCCGGCCGCGGCGCACGTCGTGGTACGCCAGGTCGAGCTGCGCGATCCGCGGATGCGACATCGGGATCTCGTGTTTCGCCTGGTAGCGATCGATCAGCTTGTACTTCGAGACCCAGTCGATCTCGCGGGCGACCGGGTCGAGGTCACCGCTCTCGATCGCGTTGAGGACCCGGCCCCACAGCTCGACGACCCGCTTGGCGACCGGGTCGCCGCCGCGGCGCTCGACGAACTCGGTGGCCTTCGCCAGGTACTCCTGCTGGATCTCCAGGGCGGAGACCTCCTTGTTGTTCGCCAGCCGGATCTTGCGGCGGCCGGTGACGTCGTGGCTGACCTCGCGGATCGCCCGGATCGGGTTCTCCAGGGTCAGGTCGCGCATCACCACGCCGGCCTCGATCATGCGGAGGACGATGTCCGCGCTGCCGACCTTCAGCAGCGTGGTGACCTCGTTCATGTTCGAGTCGCCGACGATCACGTGCAGGCGGCGGTACCGCTCGGCGTCCGCGTGCGGCTCGTCACGGGTGTTGATGATCGGGCGGCTGCGTGTCGTCGCGCTGGAGACGCCCTCCCAGATGTGCTCGGCGCGCTGCGACAGGCAGAACACCGCGCCGCGCGGCGTCTGCAGCACCTTGCCCGCGCCGCAGATCAGCTGGCGGGTGACGAGGAACGGGATCAGGACGTCGGCGAGACGGCCGAACTCGCCGTGCCGGCTGACGAGATAGTTCTCGTGGCAGCCGTAGGAGTTGCCGGCCGAGTCGGTGTTGTTCTTGAAGAGGTAGATCTCCCCCGCGATGCCCTCGTCGTGCAGACGCTTCTCCGCGTCGACGAGCAGGCCTTCCAGGATCCGCTCGCCGGCCCGGTCGTGGGCGACCAGGTCGGTGACGGAGTCGCATTCGGGGGTCGCGTACTCAGGGTGGGAACCGACATCGAGGTAAAGGCGTGCGCCGTTGCGAAGGAACACGTTGCTGCTGCGTCCCCAGGAGACCACTCGGCGGAACAGGTAGCGGGCCACCTCGTCCGGAGACAGCCGCCGCTGCCCCCGATAGGTGCACGTGACTCCGTACTCGGTCTCGAGGCCGAAAATTCGCCGTTCCATGACAGAACACTAGCCGCAAGAAACGGTTCAGCGGCAGTCACAACTCGCTCTTTCCCGCACACACCCCGCAACGGCCCATTTCCGGGTACGTCTGAGGGCACGCCCCACCCACCCGGATGGACCGTGCCCTCGAGACGCCGAACCTCAGGACTTCTCGGGAGGAGTCTCCTCAGTGTCCGCCGACGCCGCCGAGATCGTCGGCTTGGCCTCGCCGGGCGCGGGCGGCGCCGCGTCCACGTCACCGAGCTCCGCCTCGGGCACCGACTCGTGCCCGATCAGCGTGGTCAGCGCCGCGCCGGTGAGCCGCCGGAACGCCCGGCCCTGCCGGCGCCGGTCCAGGACCGCCACCTCGAGCTGCTTGGCCGTCAGGGTGCGCGCCTGGCCGTTCTCCCCGCCGACGCTGCCCAGCGCCTCCGCGGCGAGCGCGAGGGCGGTCTGCAGGTCGGCCGCCGTGTCGTGCCGCTCGCGCAGCACGTTGGAGATGGCTTCGGCCTGGCCGCCCATCGCCATGAAGCCGGGCTCGTCCATGACCGAGCCGTCGTAGGTGACCCGGTAGAGCTCGTCCTGCTCCGGGGACGCGCCGACCTGGGCGACGCAGAGCTCCACCTCGTACGGCTTCTGCGTCTCCGAGAAGATCGCGCCGAGCGTCTGGGTGTACGCGTTCGCGAGCGCCCGCCCGGTCACGTCCCGACGGTCGTAGCTGAGACCGAGCATGTCGGCCATCCGCACGCCGGCCCGGCGCAGGCTCTCGAACTCGTTGTACCGCCCCACGGCCGCGAACGCGATCTTGTCGTAGATCTCGCTGATCTTGCGCAGGGTGGTGATGTTCTCGGCGACCAGCAGAATGCCGCCCTCGTAGGTGAGCACCACGGCTGACCGGCCGCGGGCGATGCCCTTACGGGCGTACTCCGAGCGGTCCCGCTGGACCTGCTCGGGCGATGCGTAGAACTGCATGGCCACGGGTGGCTTCTCCTATCTGTGCGAAGAGCGGAATCAGCCGCCCGGGTTCTCCATGCGTCCCTGGACGACCCGCTCGGCCACCGTGGTGATCTCTTCGTCACTCAGCCGCTGCGTGCCGTTCGCGGTGGCCGTCATGACCACCGGGTAGATCTTGCGGGTCACGTCCGGCCCGCCGGTCGCGGTGTCGTCGTCGGCCGCGTCGTAGAGCGCCTCGACCGCGAGCGTGATCGCGTCCGCGGTGCTCACGCCCGCCCGGTACCGCTTCTTCAGCGCCGACTTCGCGAAGAGCGAACCCGAGCCGATCGCCTCGTAGCCGGTCTCCTCGTAGAGACCGCCGGCCACGTCGAAGCTGAAGATCCGCCCGGCTCGCGCCCTGTCGGACGGCGACAGGTCGAACCCGGCGAACAGCGGCACGACCGCGAGGCCCTGCATCGCCGCGCCCAGGTTGCCCCGCACCATCGCGGCCAGGCGGTTCGCCTTACCGTCGAGGGAGAGCATCGCTCCCTCGATCTTCTCGTAGTGCTCCAGTTCCACCTGGAACAGCCGGATCAGCTCGATGCCGATGCCGGCCGTACCCGCGATGCCGATCAGCGAGTACGAGTCCGCCGGGTGGACCTTCCTGATGTCGCGGCTCGCGATCAGGTTCCCCATGGTCGCGCGCCGGTCACCCGCCATCACCACACCGTCGGCCGTCGCGATCGCGACGATCGTGGTGCCGTGCGGCGCGACGTCGCCGGAGAGCCCGGGCGGAAGCGGCCGCCGCCCCGGCAACATCTCCGGAGCGGCCTGACTCAGGAACTGCGTGAAGGAGGACGTCCCCGTGTTGGTGAAGAAATCCGGTAGACGCCCGGATGGATCAAAGCCCGTCGCCACGTGGTTCCTTTCAGATACGTGATCGCACCGGCGCGAGAATGACCGCCGTTGCAGTTGAAGCACACTATCGCGCTCGCCGACCAGGAGCGATGAACATCATCGACGTGTTGCGAGTAGCCCGCGCCACAGGAATGGCGCGCCGGACGCCGCGACGGCCACGAACCATCGCTGACGCCCGGCTAAACGGACAATTAACTCACTGGCCGCCTTTTTGGACGTATCCACGGACAAATTCCTCGGCGTTCTCCTCGAGAACGCTGTCGATTTCGTCGAGCAGATCGTCGACGTCCTCGGTGATTTCCGCGTGCCGCTCGGCGACCTCGGGATTGGCCTCGACGGTGACGTCCTCGACCTCTTCGCCGCTGCGCCCGCGCTCGGACTGCGACTGACCACCTGTGTCTCGGGTTGCCATGGATGTCCCCCTTCTCAGCCACCCGAAGTCCTGCAACATCGGGTTGGAAAAAACCTACCTCGCGCCTGTGACAAAACGCATCACCGGCTGGTGATCACCTCGAGCAGGTCCTTGGCGCTCTCGCACGTGTCGAACAGCGCGCCGACATGCTTCCTGGTGCCACGCTCGGGTTCCATCATCGGCACCCGCACGAGAGACTCCCGCCCGACATCGAAGATCACCGAGTCCCAGCTGGCGGCGACCACTTCGGAGGCGTACTGCGCGAGGCAGCGGCCGCGGAAGTAGGCCCGGGTGTCGTCCGGCGGCTCGTACATGGCGCGCTGGGTCTCGTCCGGGTCGAGCAGGGTCTTCATCGACCCACGCGCGACGAGGCGGTGGTAGAGGCCCTTCTCCGGGCGCACGTCGGCGTACTGCAGGTCGACGAGCTGGAGTTTCGGCGAGTTCCAGCCGAGCTCCTCGCGCTCCCGGTAACCCTCCAGCAGGCGCAGCTTCGCCACCCAGTCGAGCGAGTCGGAGAGCTGCATGGGGTCGTCGCCGAGCTTCGTCAGCACGTCCTCCCAGCGGTTCATGATGTCGACCGTCTGCTCGTCGGCGTCGGTGCCGTACCGCTCGTCGACGAACGTGCGGGCCCGCTCGTAGTACGCCCACTGGAGGTCGAGCGCGGTGAGCCGGCGGCCGTCACGCAGCCGCATCAGGTGTTTCAGCGACGGGTCGTGGCTGACCGCCTTCAGCTCGCTGACCGGGTCGGCGATGCCGAGCTCGCCGGTGAACACCTTTTCCTCGATCATGTTGAGGACCAGCGAGGTGGTGCCCATCTTCAGGTACGACGCGATCTCGGAGAGGTTGGCGTCGCCGATGATGACGTGCAGCCGGCGGTACTTGTCGGCGTCCGCGTGCGGCTCGTCCCGGGTGTTGATGATCGGCCGCTTGAGTGTCGTCTCCAGACCGACCTCGACCTCGAAGAAGTCGGCGCGCGAGGAGATCTGGAAGCCGGAGCCGGTGCCGTCCTGCCCGATGCCGACGCGGCCGACGCCGGTGAAGATCTGCCGGGTCACGAAGAACGGCGTGAGGTGGGCGACGATGTCGGCGAACGGGGTCTGCCGGCGCATCAGGTAGTTCTCGTGGGACCCGTACGAGGCGCCCTTGTTGTCGGTGTTGTTCTTGTAGAGCTGGATCCGGTGGGTGCCGGGGATGGTGGCGGCGCGGCGGGATGCCTCGGCCATCACCCGCTCGCCGGCCTTGTCCCACTTGACCACGTCGAGCGGGTTGGTGCACTCGGGCGTGCTGTACTCCGGGTGCGCGTGGTCGACGTAGAGCCGGGCGCCGTTGGTCAGTATCACGTTGGCCAGGCCGAGATCCTCGTCGGCGAGGGCTTCGGCCGGGTCGTAGGCGGCGCCGGAGTAGGTGAAGCCGCGGGCGTCGCGCAGCGGCGACTCCTCCTCGTAGTCCCAGCGGGCCCGGCCACCGCGGTTGAGCTCGGGGCGGGCGCCGTAGGCGTTGACCACCTGCGAGGAGGTCACCATCGGGTTGGCTCCGGGCTGTCCGGGCACCGAAATGCCGTATTCGACCTCGGTACCCATAATCCGTCGAACGCTCATGCGACCACCCTGTCCGCCACGAAGCCAAGCGTGCTCATTCATTGAGCCTAGACGCTCTCGCGGCGCCTAACGAAGCTGCCCGTGCGCGGCGTTTCACCTTGCGTGGCGAGAAAGCTCACCGCGAGCCGCTGCCCGGGCCGCTCGATCAGGCGATGACAGGCGTGCGCGGCGAGCAGGCTCCCGGCCACGAAACCGAAAACGATCAGCGGCCGGTTGTCGGTGAGCCGGACGAGGACGCCGAGAACCAGCAGGTGCAGCAGGTAGAGCGAGTAGCTGATGGTCCCGAGCCAGGTCAGGATGCCGGGCACGGCGCGCCGGCGGAGGGCGAAAGCGATCCCGAACGTGCCGGCCACCGCGAGGGCGCACGGCGCGCCGAACTGCGCTGTCACTCCGGCGAGCACCGCGGCAAGTCCGCCGATCGTGGCGATTAGCCCGGTTTGCCGCTGTTGCGCGCGGTAGATCACGGTCCCCGCGAACATCACCGCCAGCATGGTCAGCGCCTGCGCCGAGGACGCGCTGGTCACCCACCTGGTGGCATGGCCGTTCGCGAGCGGGAGCGCGACCAGGCCGAGTGCCGCGACGCCCGCGACGCGGGCCATTGCCGGACCCTTCCGGTACGCCCAGAGCACTCCCGTGACCACCAGGAGGGCTCCACCCGCGCTCGCCGCCCGGGCGAAGCCGGTACCGCCGAGCAGGTCGTCCGGCAGCCTCGTCCCGCCGGCCGCCGCGACAGCCGTGAGCCCGGCCGCCCAGCACGCGCTGAACCGGTGCAGCCGCCACCCGAACAGTCCGGCCACCAGCAGGTAGAAGAGCATCTCGAAGCTCAGCGTCCAGAACGGCCGGACGAGGCCCCGTACCCCCAGAAGGTCGGAAAGCATCGTGGCGTGCGCCAGCACGGCGGCGGGCGTCTCGGTCCGCAGCTGGTCCGGCAGGCGATGGAGGCCGGCGGCCGCCAGGCCGGCGGCGAGGACGACGGTGACCAGGTACGCCGGGTAGATCCGGCACAGCCGGCCGGTCCAGAACCGGCGCAGCGAGCCGTGCCGCTCCAGCGACATCGGGATGACGTATCCGCTGACCAGGAAGAACAGCAGAACCGCGTACTTACCGGCGTCGAAGGCCCGGTAGATCTGCAGGTGCAGGGCCGTGCCGAGGACGACCGGGCTGAGGTGGAAGAGGGCGACCACGACGGCCGCGTAGCCGCGGAGCGCGTCGAGCCACGCGAGTCGGGGTGCTGTCGTCACACGGGGTGAACGAGAGCGGGACCGCCAGGGTTGCCCCTGCGGTCCCGCTCACCGAACCGTTACAGGTACTGACCGGTGTTGGAGGCGGTCTCGATGGACCGGCCGGCCTCCGCGCCCTTGCCGCCGGAGACGAGCGTGCGGATGTAGACGATCCGCTCGCCCTTCTTGCCGGAGATGCGGGCCCAGTCGTCGGGGTTGGTGGTGTTCGGCAGGTCCTCGTTCTCCCGGAACTCGTCGACGCAACTGTCGAGCAGGTGCTGCAGCCGCAGCCCCTTCTTGCCGGAGGTGAGGAACTCCTTGATCGCCATCTTCTTGCCGCGGTCCACGATGTTCTGGATCATCGCGCCGGAGTTGAAGTCCTTGAAGTACAGGACCTCCTTGTCACCGTTGGCGTAGGTGACCTCGAGGAAGCGGTTCTCCTCGGTCTCCGTGTACATCCGGAGCACGACCGCCTCGATCATCGCGGCGACCGTGGCGTCCCGGTTGCCGCCGTGCTCGGTCAGGTCGTCCGAGCTGAGCGGCAGGTCGGAGAGGATGTACTTGGCGAAGATGTCCTTCGCGGCCTCGGCGTCCGGACGCTCGATCTTGATCTTCACGTCGAGACGGCCGGGGCGCAGGATCGCCGGGTCGATCATGTCTTCCCGGTTCGACGCGCCGATGACGATCACGTTCTCGAGGCCCTCGACGCCGTCGATCTCGCTGAGCAGCTGGGGAACGATGGTGTTCTCCACGTCACTGGAGACACCGGAGCCACGGGTCCGGAAGATCGAGTCCATCTCGTCGAAGAACACGATCACCGGCGTGCCCTCGCCGGCCTTCTCCCGGGCCCGCTGGAAGACCAGGCGGATGTGCCGCTCGGTCTCACCCACGTACTTGTTCAGCAGCTCCGGACCCTTGATGTTGAGGAAGTAGCTGGTGTGCTTCTCCTCGCCGCGCCGCTCAGCGATCTTCTTCGCCAGCGAGTTGGCGACCGCCTTGGCGATCAGGGTCTTGCCGCAGCCGGGCGGGCCGTAGAGCAGGATGCCCTTCGGCGGGCGCAGCTGGTGCTCCCGGAACAGGTCGGCGTGCAGGAACGGCAGCTCCACGGCGTCACGGATCTGCTCGATCTGCGAGTGCAGGCCACCGATGTCGGTGTAGTCGACGTCGGGGACCTCCTCGAGGACGAGCTCCTCGACCTCACTCTTCGGGATCCGCTCGTACGCGTACGCCGAGCGGGGCTCGATCATGAGCGAGTCACCCGCGCGCAGCTTGCTGATCTCGAGCGAGTCGGCGAGGGAGACGATCCGCTCCTCGTCGGCGTGCGAGACCACCAGCGCCCGGTCGGCGAGGCCGCCGGCCGGATTGTCGAGGACCTCCTTGAGCAGGACGACCTCACCGGTGCGCTCGTAGCCGAACGCGTCGACCACGTTGAGCGCGTCGTTGAGCAGGACCTCCTGGCCCCGCTTCAGCTCATCGGTCTCCAGGGACGGCGAGACCGCCACCCGGAGCTTGCGGCCGCCGGTGAACACGTCCACCGTGCCGTCCTCGTGTGCCGACAGGAAAACGCCGTAGCCGCTGGGCGGCTGGGCGAGCCGGTCAATCTCTTCCTTGAGAGTGACGATCTGGGTCCGGGCTTCCTTGAGGGTCGCCACGAGCCGCTCGTTGTTCTCGGTCACTCGGGCCAGCTGCGCCTGCGTTGCCGCGAGCCGTTCCTCAAGCTGCCGGACGTGTCGGGGGCTTTCCGTCAACTTCCTCCTGACCAGGGCGAGTTCCTCTTGCAGGAACGCAACCTGGCTGGAGAGATCGTTGGCTTCCTTCTCCCATCGTGCGGCGCGGGAGTCCGCTTCGTCGCTACGTGCCACGTCCCACCTCCCCGGGGGGCTCGAACGTCTTGGGATAACACTAGCTGTTGCGAGCCGGTTTTCGACCCATGCAACACCCTCGTCACCGACTCTTGATCGATTGATCAACCTGCGGCCGATGGGTGTATCGGATCTTCGGGTACGGTCGGAGCGGGCGCGTTGCGGGAGGTATGGGTGTCGGCGGAGACTGCGGACGACCTGCGGGTCTGGATCGATCAGGACTTGTGCACGGGTGACGGGCTCTGCGCGCAGTACGCGCCGGAGGTCTTCGAGCTCGACATCGACGGTCTCGCCTACGTGAAGAACGACACGGGTGATCTTTTGCAGGAACCCGGTGTCCGGGCAGACGTGCCGGGCCGGTTGCTGCTAGAGGTGATCGACTCCGCGAAGGAGTGCCCCGGCGACTGCATCCACGTCGAGCGCCGGGCCGACGGCGTCGAAGTGGCCGGCCCGGACGCGGATTAGAGCGTCGGCCGGCCGGCCCGGACGCCGGTCAGAGCGTCGGCCGGCCCACCAGCGACGCCACCACCCGGGAGAACTCCTCCAGGCGGGCGATCTGCCCGGCGCCGCCGTCGTCGATGGTCTTGCCGAAGCGCAGCGCGTCGTGCCGCAGCGGCGCCCGCCCCTCGTCCTCGCCGACGCCGGGCGGCGGCACCGCGTCGTCCACCGAGCTGAGCAGCAGGTAGACGTCGATGCTGTCGACCCGCGCCTGCCCGTTCGGCGTGCGGGTGAGCCGCCGCCGGCAGCCCACCTCGGTGACCGTGGAGAGCGGCACCACCCGCAGCGACGACGTCATCGACCCGGCCGGGCCGTCGCCGGGCGCCACGTCCTCGCCGTGCCAGAGCACCAGGCGGCTGCCGTCGCAGACCACCACCTCCTGCCAGACCCCGTTCACCTCGTTGACGAAGCGTTCCAGGGTGAAGCAGAGCACCGACGCGCCGCGCAGCACCCCGAACAGCGCCTCCAGGGCCACGTCGGGGTCGCGCAGATAGGCCCGGGCCGCCGAATCCAGGTCGGGGTAGGGCGACCAGTCCGGGAAGACCGCCGGCATCTCGTTGCTGCCCCCGAACGGCGGTGAGCTCATGGTGCCCCTTCCGGCGGTTGTCGGATCCGATCGGAACCTACCGGACCCGACGACGGTGGTCACTCCCCGGTGGGGTCCTCCGGCTGGACCTCGGCCTGCTGGGCGTGCAGGGCGGCCTGGGTCGCCTTGCGCAGCGCGTACGCCTCGGCGCCCTTGCTCGGCTTGCGGCGCCGCGGGGGCGCCATGACACCGGGCGCCAGCTTGCGCGCGGAGACCAGGAACGCGGTGTGCGCGATCATCCGGTGGTCCGGGCGGACCGCCAGGCCGTCGGCGTGCCAGTCGCGCACCAGCGACTCCCAGGCCCGCGGCTCGGTCCAGCCGCCACGCTCGCGCAGCGCCTCGACGAGCTCGGAGAGCTGCGGGGTGGTCGCCACGTACCCGATGAAGACGCCGCCCGGCACGAGCGACTTCTCGACCATGTCGAGCGCCTCCCACGGGGTCAGCATGTCCAGGACGATCCGGTCGAAACCGGTGATGTCGTTGCCCGCGACGTCGCCGTTGTGCAGGTGCCACGCCGGGTGCGGGCCGCCGAAGAAGGCCTCCACGTTCTTCCGCGCGATCGCCGCGAAGTCGTCGCGCAGCTCGTAGCTGTGCACCTCGCCGGTGCTGCCCACGGCCCGCAGCAGCGAGCAGGTGAGCGCGCCGGAGCCGGCGCCGGCCTCCAGGACCTTCGCGCCGGGGAAGACGTCGCCCATCGCGACGATCTGCGCCGCGTCCTTCGGGTAGATCACCTGAGCACCGCGCGGCATGGAGAGCACGTAGTCGCTGAGCAGCGGCCGCAGCGCCAGGTACGCGGTGTTGCCCGTCGAGGTGACGACGCTGCCGTCGGGCAGCCCGATCAGGGCGTCGTGCTCCAGCGCGCCGCGGTGGGTGTGGAACGCCTTGCCGGGCTCCAGCACGATGGTGTGCATCCGCCCCTTGGGGTCGGTCAGCTGCACGCGGTCACCCACCCGGAACGGTCCGCGGTGCGCGGGCACCTGCTCGGCGGCGGCGGCGGTGGTCGGGGTTGTCGTCACAGATCTACTCTCAGCTGTCTTTTCTCGGGCTCGGGCTGTCCGGTCACGGGCCCGGGCTGTCTCTTCTCGTGCCCGGGCTGTCTCTTCTCGGAGCCGGGCTGTCTCTTCTCGGACCCGGGCTGTCTCTTCTCGGGCTCGGCACGGTGCGGCGCGGTTCGAGGACCGCCGCCACGTCGGCGACCCGCAGAACGCCCACGACATCCTCCCCTGCCGTCACCAGGTACTGCGCACCCGGGTGAGCCTGCAGGGCCCGGACCACCTGCTCGCCGGTGAGCCCCAGCGGCAGGGTGGTCAGCGCGTCGCGGGATCGCGCGACGCTCTCCACGCTCACCCAGGGCCGCCGGTCGACCGGGATCCGCTCGGCGGCGACCGGGTCGACCACGGCGGTGAGGCTACCCGCCGCGTCGGCGACGGCCAGCACCACGTCCGGCCGCGGATCCTCGGCACGGCGGCGCTGCGCCTCGCCGAGCGGGGTCCCGGCCGGCACGGCGAGCACCGGCCGCGCCAGGGCGCCGAGGTCGATCAGCGGGAATCGGCCGGTCATCCGCCCCAGCCGGATCGACTGGCCGGCGCCCTGCCACAGGGTCAGCACCACCAGCAGCACGAAGACCAGCCCGAACACGGTGAGGAACCCGAGCCGGTAGAACGCGAACACCACGACCACGGTCAGCAGCGCGAGGATCCGGCCCGCCCAGCCGGCCACCACCGTCGCCCGGTTGCGGTCCTTCAGCAGCGCCCACATCCCGGCCCGCAGCGCCCGCCCGCCGTCCAGCGGCAGCCCCGGCAACACGTTGAAGATCGCGACGAGCACGTTGCTGACCGCCAGCTGGAACGCGATCTGCCCGGGCACGGTGTCGGCCGGCAGCAGCAGCGCCGCGACCGTGGCGATCCCGCCGAGCAGCAGCGACACCAGCGGCCCGGCGAGCGAGACCAGCGCGTCCACCCGCGGCGTCGGCGCGTCGCGCTCCATCTCGGTCCAGCCGCTCAGCAGCTCGAGCGTGATCCGCCGCACGCCGATCCCGTGCCGCCGGGCGGTCACCGCGTGCCCCAGCTCGTGCAGCAGCACCGAACCGAGCAGGCACACCACAAAACCCAGACCGACCAGGTACGACCATGGCGCGCCCAGTCCGAGCTCGGACTGGGCGTAGTTGCCATAGACCACAGTGACCAGGACGGCGAGCAGCAGCATCGACGCGTTGGCGTGCACCGGGATGCCGAGCACATGCCCGACCGGCCGGCCACCCGCCGGCGGATTGCGGGTCGCGCGTCCCTGGTCCTCCACGCGACCGATGCTACGGACACGCCGCCGCCGGACCCACCCCGGCGTTTTCGTCATACCTCTGGCCTAGCCTCTTGGACATGACGGCGCACTCCCCCACGACGGCACCGGCGGCCCCGATCCCGCCCCAGCCCGGCGACCCCCTCCCGCCAGCCGGCGCCCCGCGCCCCGCCGCCGCGGGGACCGGCGGTGCGGCTCATGGCACGGAGCCCGCCGCGAGCGGCCCGGAGCCCGGCGTCGCGGAGACCGGCGATGCGAGCGGCGCGGATGCCGGGGCGGCGGGACGTGGCCGCCGGCCGGAGGCGCCCGCCGGGCCGTCGCTGTCACCGTCGCGGGCGGCCGACTTCAAGACCTGCCCGCTGCTGTTCCGCTTCCGGACCATCGACAAGCTGCCCGAGCTGCCGTCCGCCGACCAGATCCGCGGCACGCTGGTGCACGCCGTGCTGGAGCGCCTCTTCGACCTGCCCGCCGCCGAGCGCACCCCGGAGGCCGCGGCCGCCCTGGTCGCCCCCGAGTGGGACAAACTGCTCACCCAGGACCCGTCCCTGGCCGAGATCTTCACTACGCCCCCGCCCTCTGCTGCCCCTTCCGGTGCCGCCGGGGCGCTGCCACCCGCCGGGGCGCTGCCACCCGCCGGGGCGCTGCCACCCGCCGTCGACCCCGCCGCAGTCGCCGTCGATCCGGCCGCGGTCGCTGCCGAGGCCGACGCGACAGGCCAGGCCGCGCTGATCGACGTGCCGGCCGCCGACGCCGAGGCGGCCCGCGTCGCGGCGTTCCTGTCCAGCGCGACCGCGCTGCTCAGCGGTTACTTCGCGGTGGAGGACCCGCAGCGCCTCCAGCCCGCCGAGCGGGAGACCCTGATCTCCACGGTGATCGGCGACGATCTCCTGCTCCGCGGCTACATCGACCGGCTGGACGTCTCCCCCGCCGGTGACATGCGCGTCGTCGACTACAAGACCGGCGGCGCCCCCCGCGAGGCGTTCGAGGGCCGGGCCCTGTTCCAGCTCAAGTTCTACGCCCTGGTCCTGTGGCGTACCCGCGGCATCGTGCCCCGCGTCCTCCGCCTGCTCTACCTGAAAGACGCCGAGGTCTGCGACTACAGCCCCGAGGCCGGCGAGCTGGAGCGTTTCGAGCGCACCCTGACCGCCCTCTCCGCCGCCATCGAGCGCGCCAAACGCGACCGCGACTTCCGCCCCAAGCCGAGCCGCCTCTGCGGCTGGTGCCGCCACCAGCAGCTGTGCCCCGAGTTCGGCGGCACCCCGCCACCGTTCCCCGAGCTGACGCTGACCACCGTCCCGGCCACCGCCCCCGACGTCGAACCGGACCGCGTCGGCGCCCTCCTGCGAGACGATCCCCTTGGCTGACCGACCCGCCGCCCGGCCCGCCGCGCCCCCGGGGCACCGCGCGGCGGCATCAGCCACCGACAGGCCCGCCGCAGCCCCGGGCCCAGCCGGTCAGACGGGCCCGAGCCGCCCGACCGGCGCGAGAGCCGCGGACCACCCGACCGGCACGACAGGCCCGCCCGGCGTGACCGGCACGACAGGCCCGCCCGGCATGACCGGCACGACCGGCCTGCCCGGCATGACCGGCACGACCGGCCTGCCCGGCATGACCGGCACGACGGCCCCGACCAGCTCGAACCCCCCGATCGGCCCGAGCCACCCGATCAGCGCGACGGGCGCGTCGGGGCAGGCCGGGCGGCGGCCGCCGTTGCGGGTGCTTCTGGCCGACCCGGCGCCGCTGCAGCGGGCGGGTCTGCGGGCGCTCCTGGCAACCCCCGCCGCCGAGACGGCCACCACAGCCACCGCGGCCGGCACCGAGACCACCGCCGCGGCCGCAGCCGAGACGACCACCGCTGCCGCAGCCGCCGCGGAGATCATGATCGCTGGTGAGGCCGCTGACGGCGTGGAAGCTCTGGACCTGGCCCGCCGGCTCCTCCCCGACGTGCTGATCACCGAGCTCGCTCTGCCCCGGCTCGACGGTCTCGCCGTGATCCGGGCGATCACCGAGGCCCGCCTGCCGGTGCGGATCCTGGTCGTCACCGACGAGGACACCGACGACCGGATCGTGGCAGCCGTCGGGGCGGGTGCCACCGGCTACCTCTGCAAGGACGCGCCCCGCGACGAGTTGATCGCCGCGGTCCGTACCGTCGCCGCCGGTGGCGCGGTGATCGCGCCGCAACTGCTGGCCCGCGTTCTCCGCAGGCTGACCGAGTCGCTGCCCACTCGCTCCGGCAACGGCGCCGCCGCCCTGGACGCGCTGACCAGCCGGGAACGTGAGGTGCTCGTCCACGTCGCCCGCGGCCTCGCCAACACCGAGATCGCCGAGGTGCTGCAGGTCAGCGAGACCACGGTGAAGACCCACGTCGGGCACGTCCTGACGAAACTGCGGCTCCGGGACCGTACCCAGGCAGTCGTCCTCGCCTACGAGACCGGCCTCGTCAAGCCCGGCACCTGACCCACCGCCGCGCCCGGCCGTAGCAGACGGAAGCGGACCGGAGCGGATCAGAGCGGCCCGCCGGTCAGCGCCGATGATCGTCACCCGGAGTGCCGGCATCAGCGGTAAAGGCGGCGCTTCGCGGAAGACAGCGGACGCCCCGGGCCCCGCAGAATGACGCACAGCGCGAACGCTCCGCCATCCCGGTGACCCACCGTGAAATCCGGGCGGGCTCGGGCGGAGCTCCGGGATCGCGGGTACGGCGATGGGTGCGCTGACGGCCGTCGGATGGATCACGGCGGCCCCGATACCTGCCTACGCTACGGCTCGCGCGGCCGCCCGCCCGCGACCAGGAGACGCACGACCACGGGGGCACACGACCACAGGGACACACGACCACAGGGACACACGACCACAGGGACACACGACCACAGGGGCGCACGACCACAGGGACGCGCCGCAACCGGGCAGCCCTCAGGACGGAAGGTAGCCGGTCACCCGCTTGCCGGACCAGGCCCCATGGGCGGCCGGCGGCGGCCCGTGCTGCTGGTTGACCGCCACGGTCACGGCCCGGACCAGCCACGCGTTGACCGAGATACCTTCGACCGCGGCTATCTGCTCGACGTGCGTCCGCAGCGACTCCGGCAGCTGCACCATGAGCTGCGCCAGGTCCGCGTCCCCGTCGACCGGCGAGGCGAGGGGAAGGTCCACGTGAAGGTCCACGTGACCCATCGTGCCTCAGCGGCGGATCAGACCGGCCAGGAAAGCGGGATCGACCCCGGCCAGCGACGACCGCAGGTGCACGCCGTCGACCGGTGGCAGTTCCAGCTCCGCCGGGACCGCGAGCACCGCCGCCCCGGCGGCCACCGCGCTGGCCAGGCCGCTCGGCGAGTCCTCGATCGCGACGCACCGGGAGATCGGCACGCCGAGCAGCTCCGCCGCGGTCCGGTACGGCTCCGGGTCCGGTTTCGGCTTCGTCACCTCGTCGCCGCAGACGACCACGTCGAAGTTCTCCGCGCCGAGCGTCTTGAGGGCGATCTCGACGAGCCGCCGCTCGGTCGAGGTGACGAGCGCGGTGCGAATCCCGGCGTCCCGGACGGCGAACAGCAGCTCCATCGCGCCGGGCCGCCAGACGAGGCCGTCGGCGAACATCTCGCAGACCCGGTCGGTCAGCCACGCCACGTCGGGCGCCTCCGGCCGGTCCGGCTGGCCCAGGTCCTCGCGGAAGATCCGCATGCTGGTGGTCATGCTGCTGCCGACCATGGCGAGGCGCGCGGTGCCGGAGAGCGTCCCGCCGGCCCGGACGGCCAGTTCGGCCAGCCCGATGCCCCAGATCCGCTCGCTGTCGACCAGCGTCCCGTCCATGTCGAAAAGTACGGCGTCCATCGCGGCAATTCTGCGGGGGCCGGGCGAAGATCCCCAGGGAACGTGACGACCCCTACAGCCCGCAGGACTCCAGGGAGTTCTGGTACCCGCCGGCGAACGCGTCCATCCGCTGCTCGGCGGTGCCGTGTGAGCCTTCGGCGAACCAGGGCTGGCCGGGCTGGTCGCCGACCGCCTCCAGGCCGTCGGCGAGTTCCCGGGTGTCGTCGTCCTGCATCCGCAGCCGGCCTTCGCGGGCCTTGTCGCCGATGAACGCGCCGGCCATGCAGTCGGCCTGCAGCTCCTGCTCGATGGTGAACTGTTTCCGGATGCCGAGCCGGGCCTGGATGCCGTGCGCGTACTCGTGGCCGAGCAGGTAGAACAGGAACGCGTCACCGATCTGCCGGAACGCGGCGTACGCCCAGTTCACGTCGTAGGCGATGAAGTCACCGGCGGAGCAGTACACCGCGTTGTTCCGGGGAAGCGGCTCCTGCGCGCAGGCCACGTCACCCTCCTGCTCGTACGCGATCAATTGCCGGACCGGTGAGAAGCCGGCGCCGAGCCGCTGGCCCCAGTATTCCTCGGCGACCTCCTGGGCGGCCTCGATGTCACGGGTGAACTCCTCGGGGCTGTCGGTGCCGTCGGCGTCCGCGGAGACCTCGGTGGCGGTCGGCGCCGGGCCGGGGCCGCCGTCGTCGTCGAGAGGCTCCTCGACCACGCAACCGGCGGTGAGGATCAGGACCATCAGGGGTACGAGGGCCGCACGTGCGCGCATGCATCCACGGTAGACGCGCGACACCGGATCCGCGCGGCGCGCATCAGGGGGCCGGTCTCGTCATGGAGCGGTATCGTCCGGCCGGTATGAGGACGATTTCACTGGGCGGGCTCGAGGTTTCGGCGGTCGGGCTCGGATGCATGGGGATGTCGCACGCCTACACCGGCCACGGCAGCGACGACGACGAGTCGATCCGGGCCATTCACCGGGCCCTCGACCTGGGTGTCACGTTCCTGGACACCGCGGAGGTCTACGGGCCGTACACGAACGAGGAGCTCGTCGGGCGGGCGCTGGCCGGCCGCTGGGACGGCGTGGTGGTGGCCTCCAAGTTCGGCCTGCTGTCGCATCGGCCGGGCGGGCCCGCGGGGATGACCGTCGACGGCCACCCGGACAACGTGCGGCCGGCCGTGGAGGGCTCGCTGCGCCGGCTCGGCACCGATCACATCCACCTCTACTACCAGCACCGGATGGATCCGGCGGTGCCGGTGGAGGAGACCATCGGGGTGCTCGCCGAGCTGGTCGCCGAGGGCAAGATCGGCCACATCGGACTCTCCGAGGCGGCGCCGGAGACGATCCGCCGGGCGCACGCCACGCATCCGGTCGCCGCGCTGCAGTCGGAGTACTCGCTCTGGACCCGGGACCCGGAGGACGGCGTGCTGGACACGATCCGGGAGCTGGGCATCGGCCTGGTCCCGTTCTCGCCGCTGGGCCGGGGTTTCCTCACCGGGGCGCTCACCTCGGCGGCCGACCTCGCCGACGACGACTTCCGCCGCGGGCTGCCCCGGTTCACCGGGGAGAACTTCGACGCGAACCTGCGGATCGTGGACGAGGTCCGGGCGGTGGCGGCCGAGGCCGGCGCGACCCCGGCGCAGGTGGCGCTCGCCTGGGTGCTCGCGCAGGGCGACGACGTCGCCCCGATTCCGGGTACGAAACGGGTGTCCCGGGTGGAGGAGAACGCCGCGGCCGCGGACCTGCGGCTCACCGCGGACCAGCTCGGCCGGCTCACCGCGATCACCCCGCCGGCCGGGGCGCGCTACGCCGACATGAGTGCCGTACGACGGTAGCAGTCAGGGACCACCCTGAGAGTTCCCTGGGTGACTCCCCCATCGAACTCTCCGCGCTAAGTACTCCCCCGGGCGGACGCCGCCCGCTGATTCCGCCAACAGACTGGGTTGGCCGGCCGGGGCAGGCTGCCCCGGCCGGACCACGAAGCACACAGGACCAGGACCACAGTCGGTCGAAACCAGGGGGATGAAGTGGCAGCGACGAATGCCGGCGGGCCGGTAGCGGCGCGAGCGGACGAGATCTGGAAGGTCTACGGCTCGGGTGAGGCCCGGGTCGTGGCGCTGCGGGGGGTCAGCGCCGAGTTCGGCCGTGGCCGGTTCACGGCGATCATGGGTCCGTCGGGCAGCGGCAAATCCACACTGATGCACTGCCTGGCCGGGTTGGACACGGTCGACAAGGGCACCGTCCACGTCGGCGGCACCGAGATCAGCAAGCTCGGCGACAAGGCGCTGACGCGGCTGCGCCGGGACCGGATCGGCTTCATCTTCCAGCAGTTCAACCTGCTGCCGACGCTGAGCGCCGCGGAGAACATCCGGCTGCCGCTGGACATCGCCGGCCGCAAGCCGGACCAGGCCTGGTGGGACACCGTGATCGACACGGTCGGCCTGCGGGACCGGCTGAGCCACCGGCCGAGCCAGCTCTCCGGCGGCCAGCAGCAGCGGGTCGCGTGCGCGCGGGCCCTGGTCGCCCGCCCCGACGTGATCTTCGCGGACGAGCCGACCGGCAACCTGGACTCGCGGTCCGGCGCCGAGGTGCTGGGCTTCCTGCGGGAGAGCGTGCGCGAGCACGACCAGACCATCGTGATGGTCACCCACGACCCGGTGGCGGCGAGCTACGCGGACCGGGTGGTGTTCCTGGCCGACGGCGCGATCGTCGACGAGCTGGCGGACCCGACCGCGGAGACCGTGCTGGACACCATGAAGCGGCTGGACACCGTCATCGAGCCGGTGACGCTCTGATGCTGCGCGCGACGCTGAAGAGCCTGCTCGCCCGCAAGCTGCGGCTGGTCCTGTCCGGGCTGGCCGTGGTGCTCGGGGTGATGTTCGTGTCGGGCGCGCTGGTGCTCACCGACACACTGAACCGCACCTTCGATTCGATCTTCGCCGACGCCTACTCGGCGACCGACGTCTCGGTCACCGCGAAACCCAAGGTCGAGGTCTCGGAGTTCGATGGCGAAGAGGTCGCCGCGCCGCTGCCGGCCGCGACGGTGGACAAGATCAAAAACCAGCCGGGGGTACGGTCGGCGGTGGGCCGCGTCGACACCGACGGAGCCCGGGTGATCGGCTCCGACGGCAAGGTGCTCACCTCGATGGGCCCGCCCCGGCTCGGCGGCAACTGGACCGGCACCGACGGCGTCATGGAGTTGCGTGCGGGCCGCGGCCCGGAGACGGCCGGCGAGATCGCGATGAACGCGACCACCGCCGAGCTGTCCGGATACCGGATCGGCGACACCGTCCCGGTGCTGACCCAGCAGCCCAAGCGCGAGTTCACCCTGGTCGGGATCTGGGGCTACACCGGTGACCGGGACAGCATCGGCGGCACCCAGGAGGTCGCGTTCACCACGCCGGTGGCGCAGGAGCTGATGCTCGGCGAGAAGGACGTCTTCACCTCGGTGACCGTCGAGACCGCGGACGGGGTCAGCCCGGCGGAGCTGCGCGACTCGCTGACGCCGGCGCTCGGCGCCGGCTACGTCGTGAAGACCGGCGACGACCTGGCGAAGGAGAGCTCGGCGAGCATCAAGGAGGGTCTCGGCTTCTTCAACCAGATCCTGCTGGGCTTTGCCGGCATCGCGCTGTTCGTCGGCGTCTTCCTGATCCTCAACACGTTCTCCATCGTGGTGGCCCAGCGCACCCGTGAGCTGGCCCTGCTCCGCGCGATCGGCGCCAGCCGCCGCCAGGTGATCAATTCGGTGCTGGTGGAGGCCGTGGTGGTCGGCCTAATCGCCTCGGTCCTCGGGCTGGCCGCCGGGATCGGCGCCGGCGCGGGCCTCGGCTACCTGTTCGGCTCCCTGGGCGGTGGCGGGCTCGACCTGGCCCCGGTCGGCGTGCCGCTGTCCGCGGTGATCGCCTCGTTCGTTGTCGGCCTGGTCGTGACAGTGGTGGCGGCAGTGCTGCCGGCGCTGCGCGCGTCCCGGATCGCCCCGGTCGCCGCGATGCAGGACGTCGCCACCCCGGACCGCCCGCTCACCCGGATCAGCATGTCCGGCGGGGTGGTCACGGCGGCCGGCGCGGCCGCGCTCGGCGTCGGCCTCTTCGCCGACGCGGGCGACGCCGACCTCTGGCTGATCTTCGGTGGCGTGTTCGTCACGTTCATCGGGGTCGCTCTGCTCACCCCGCTGATCAGCAAGCCGGTGGTGTCGCTGCTCGGCCGGATCTTCTCCTGGTCGGTGCCGGGCCGCCTGGGCCGCCTCAACTCCGGCCGCAACCCGCGCCGCACCGCGATCACGGCCGCCGCCCTGATGGTCGGCATCGCCCTGGTCACCGGCGTCACGGTCGTCATGGACTCGGCGAAGAGCAGCCTCAAGGCCGAGGCCGCGCGCATCCTGAAGGCCCAGATCATGATCAGCGGCGACCAGAACGGTCCCCGGCCACCGACCTACGACCCGGCGGTCATCACCGACACCGCGGAGATCCCCGGGGTACGGGCGGCGGCCGGCCTGTACAACGACCTCGTCGCCGTGGGTGGCGAGCGGGAGTACGTCGCCGCCAGCGAGGACCTGGCGACCCTGGCCCAGGCGTACGGGTCGAGCGCCGCCACGCTGCGCGACGACCAGATCGCGGTGAGCGCGCCGCAGGCCACCGAGAGCGGCTGGCAGGTCGGCACCCCGGTGACGATCCAGACGTCGCGGGGCGAGGAGCACACGTACACGGTGTCGTTGATCTTCGCGGAGAACACCCTGCCGGGCAGCATCATCCTGCCGGGTGCCGCGATCAAGGACTTCGGCATCACCCAGCCGGTCTTCGGTTTCGTGCGGCTCGACGACGGCGTCCCGGTCTCGGCCGTCCTGCCGCAGGTCAAGGCGCTGCTGGCGGACAGTCCCGAGGTGTCCGCGACCGACCAGCAGACCTGGGTCGACGGGCAGGCGGCGCAGTTCGACCAGATCATCACGATGATTCAGATCCTGCTGGGACTGGCCATCCTGATCGCCGTCCTGGGCGTGGTGAACACCCTGGCCCTGTCCGTCCTGGAACGCACCCGCGAACTCGGCCTGCTCCGCGCGGTCGGCCTGGGCCGGGCACAGACCATGCGCATGGTCACCGTGGAGGCCGTCGTCATCTCGGTCTTCGGCGCGCTGCTCGGCGTCGCCGTCGGCGCCGGGATGGGCAGCGCGGTGGCCCGCGCCCTGGAGAACGACGGGATCAGCGAGATCGTGCTCCCCTGGGGCCGGATGGGCACCTACCTGGGGCTGGCCGCGCTGGTCGGCGTGGTGGCCGCGGTGGCGCCGGCGATCCGGGCGGCCCGCTTGAACATCCTGAACGCGATCGCCCACGACTGACCCGTTCCGCACCACGCGAACAGCACGGTGAGCCAGCTGGTCCGGCTGGCTCACCGTGCTGACCTTGCCGGCTGATCGTGGAGCCGTCGCCCGGTAGGGACGTGCGGTGGCGCCCTCGGTCCGGACGTGGCGCCACCGGTCGTCGGCTGGCGTGGATCGTGGATCGTGGAGCGGTGCGGGCGGGCTGGCGCTCAGTGCTCTCGGAACAGACATCCGGCAGCACTGGTGACCAGCTCGTCGTGCCCGGCTGGCGCTCAGTGTTCTCGCCGGCTGGCCGGGGTAGCACTGAGCGCCAGCCGAGCCGCGCCTTTCCACGATCCACGCCAGCCGACGACCAGGGCCGGGCCGCCCGTCAGCGCGAACCGTTGTCACCCAGCGTGCCGGCATCCGCGGTCAACGTCGCGCTTTACGGAAACGCGCGGACGCCCCGTGCCCCGCAGAATGACGCAGACCCCATAGCGCTCCACGGTCACCGGCAACCGACCGTGACGCGTGGCCGCATCGGTGCACTACCGGGCGGTATCGGTGCACGACCGGGCGGCGGGTAGTAGCCGACCGGGTCAGTGCTGTTCGGGACGCGGGACTCGGGACTTCGCCGCCCCGGGGGCTCCGAATCCGCTGCGTGTCACGGTGAGTGGCGGGCGACGGTGGAACACTGCGGGTCCGCGTGATTCTGCGGGGCTTGGAGCGTCCACGGGTTTCCGTGACGCGCCGGGTTTACCGTGGTTGTCGGCACGCACAGTGACAAGGACTCGCGGTGACGGGCACCCCGGTGTTGGGCCGGCCCCCAGCGGCGATGACACGCCCCGAGAACGATGACGCATCCCGACAGCCTCGCCGCGTCCCGACAGCTTCGCCGCGCTCGAGAAACACCGCCGCGCTCGAGAAACATCGCCGCGCTCGAGAAACATCGCCGCGCCCGGGAGCAGTGACGACCAGCCGGACCAGCCGGACCAGCCGGACCAGCCCGACCAGCCGGACCAGCCGGACCAGCCCGACCAGCCCGACCAGCCCGACCAGCTGGACCAGCCGGATCAGCCGGACCAGCTGGTCGTCAGCGCCAGCCCGACCACGCCGCTCCACGATCAGCAAGCGGCGCCGCCTCACATCACTACGGGGCGACGGCTCGTCGCCCCGCCGGCGAGGTCAGCGCCGGCCGGGAAGGCCGGCGTGCCGCCGGGGCCGGCGGCGGGACGCGCCGGGGCATGGACGTCAGGGGTGGACTCTCGGGGACGGCCGGGGTGTGTCCGGGGACGGGGTGACGCGTACCCGATCGGTGGTCAGGCGGTGAGGAGCTTGTCGAGCTTGGTGAAGCTGCTGCCCCAGCCCTCGCGGGCGTCCTCCGCCATGGCCTCGGGGAACGGGCTCTGGGTGACGACCAGGCGGGTCTTCGTGCCGCCGTCCTCGTCGTGGAACTCCAGGCGCAGGCGCAGCTTGTCGGCGCCGAATTCGGGGATGTGGGCGACGGACTCCTCGCCGACCAGCAGCTCGTTCTCGATCACCTCGATGAAGGTGCCGTTCTGCGGGGCGCTCATGCTCGGGTCGTCGTCGTTGACCATGGTGAAGCGCTGGTGGCCGCCCACGCGGGCGTCGATGTCGACCGAGTCGCGGGGCACGGACCAGCCGACCGGGCCGAACCAGGCGGCCAGCTGGTCGGGGTCGGTGAACGCACGGTAGACCAGGGCTCGGGGGGCGTCGAAGACGCGGGTGATGACGAGGTCGGTCACGGTTCCTCCTGGATGCGCTTGAGGTGGGCGTCGAGCCGGGCGAAGTTCTCGTCCCAGAACCGGCGGTACCGCTCCATCCACGCGGTGGCCTCGCGCAGCGGCTCCGGCTCGAGCCGGCTGGAACGCCACTGCGCGGACCGGCTGCGGGAGATCAGACCCGCGTTCTCCAGGACCTTCAGGTGCCGGGAGATCGCCGGGAGGCTGATGTCGAACGGCTCGGCCAGCTGCGTCACGGTCGCCTCGCCCTCGGCGAGCCGGGCCAGGATGGCGCGGCGCGTCGGGTCGGCGAGGGCCGCGAAGATCACGCTGAGCCGGTCGTCGGGCACTTAACACCTCTGTTAATTAACGGATGCGTTAAGAACATAGACCCCTCTCGTCACGGCGTCAAACCTTGCTGGGTACGCGGCGATGCAGCTCGGCGAGGAGCACCTCGGGGCCGGGCGACATCAGCCCCACGTCGACGACGTAGGCGGTCTCGGCCCCACGACGGCGGATGCGCGGATGGCCGCCCTTACCGGACAGTTCGGTCGCGTAGTCGTCGCTCACCGGCGTGACGATCAACTCGGTGAACGCGCCCCGCCCGTGCAGGGCCACCGACGCGATGCCGGACCAGGGGATGTGCACCGGGCGGCGGCCGGTCGCGGCGAAGTCCAGGCCGTGCACGGAGGTGTGCAGCCAGCCGAGACGGCGCCAGACGACCAGCATCACCACTGCCGCGGAGACGGCCGGCACGATCAGGGCCGCCTCGATGTAGATCACGATGTCCGCGGGCTCCGGCCGGTGCCCCGCGGCGATCTTGATGAGCAGGTACAGGGCGAGCATCGGCACCCAGGCGGCGGCGAGAACCCAGAGGGCTGTCACGAAGAACATGCCGCGCGCCTGGACGAAGCTCACGGTGTCGTCGGTGGGTCCGAGCACCTGATCCACGTGGTCGGTCATGGTGCGATTATGCGCGGATTTCACCCGGTTGATCCGATAGATGAGGTACTCCGGGTGGCCTGACCCACGGCGCGGCCGCCGGGTGCCTCCGCGAGCCCGCACGTAGGCTGTGTTGCATGACTGAGTTCGACGGCCTCCCGATCCTCCGCTCGCCTGTGGCAATCGCCGCCTTCGAGGGCTGGAACGACGCGGCGGACGCCTCGACCGCGGCCGTGGAACACCTCGAACAGGTGTGGCAGGCCAAGGAGATCACCAGCATCGACCCGGAGGACTTCTACGACTTCCAGGTCAGCCGCCCCACCATCACCATGGCCGAGGGCGAGACCCGCAAGATCGAGTGGCCGACCACCCGGTTCACCGTGGCGAGCCCGCCCGGCAGCGACCGCGACGTGGTCCTGATCCGCGGCATCGAGCCGAGCATGCGGTGGCGCACGTTCTGCGAGAACGTCCTGGAGATCTGCCACAGCCTCGAGGTGAACCGGATCGTCCTGCTCGGCGCGCTGCTGGCGGACGTCCCCTACACCCGGCCCCTGCCGATCAGCGGCAGCGCCTCGCACAGCGAGGTCGCCGAGAAGTACAACGTGGTCCCGACCCGGTACGACGGCCCCACCGGCATCGTCGGCGTCCTCCAGGAGGCGGCCACCCGCGCCGACGTGGACGCGCTGTCGTTCTGGGTGCACGTGCCGCACTACGCGAACAATCCCCCGTGCCCGAAGGCGACCCTCGCCCTGCTCAGCCGGATCGAGGACGTCCTCGATCTGCCGGTGCCGATGGCCGACCTGGCCGAGCAGGCCGACGAGTGGGAGAAGCGGGTGCGGGCGGCGGCGGAGCAGGACGCGGAGCTCGGAGAGTATGTCCGGGAGCTGGAGGAGCGCGTGGGGGACGCCGGGATCCAACCGCTGACCGGGGACGAGATCGCCAGCGAGTTCGAGAAGTACCTGCGGAGGCGGGGCGGATCGGCGGGCCCGACGGCCGGCTCCTGGTAGGACCCACCGGCGACACGCACGAGAAAGCGCAGGCCGCTGCGGCCTGCGCTTTCTTAGAATTCAGGAAAGGCTCGGGTCGAGGGATCCGTACCGCCCGTCGCGGATTCTGTCCAGGAAGATCGACCAGTCGTCTTTCGAGAATTTGAGAAATGGCTGTTCCGGATTCTTCGAGTCCCGGACCAGGACGTTCCCTCCCCTGGTGGGCGCGACCTCCACGCAGGCGTTATCAGCGCAGAAGGTGCTTCGAGTCCACTGCCGCGTGGGCTCCGCCAGCCGAACCATCCAAATCCTCCACTCACACTCATGAACATGCGCATCCACCCGGCAACCATTGCCGAACGGAAGTTGATGCTGCGATTCGATCACCAGGTGCCAGCATAACGAGGCCGACTGTCAGCAGAAGCGACCACGTCCAGCAAACTATCCAACGATCGAACTCAGTTTAACAATACCCATTCGCGCAATGTCCTAAGTCCACAAATGATCATTCCTCGAGAAGGCCGCCGACAACACAAGCGACCCTTTCAGAATCGCATCTTGGAAGGCTGCAGTGTCAAGAGACTGCAGCTGGGAACTTTCTGAGTTCCACATCGGAGCGACGGGGTGCCGGCGCCCCGCGCGGTCGCCACGCGGCCTCCGGCAAGGGGAACGGCCCCGGCTGACCCGGGGCCGTACACCCTGCTCAGTTCGTCTTCGTCACACCTGAATCATCATTCCGGGTGATCAGCGTCATTGCCCTCCCTGACCGCGCGCGTGCTCCGCGTGGAGCGCGAAAGCTCGAGCTCGGATCGCATATGTCGTCGCCGTCTCATCCAGGGCCCGCGCCCAGAATTCCTCGAAATACTTGCGATAGATCTCGACCGTCGTACCCGCCTGAATGATTTCGCCGGACAAGAAACTTTCGACGTAGAGAACCGCGTCGGAGGAATCGTTCGGGTCGAGCTGCATGAGCGAGAAACCACCCATCGCGCCGGCGAACGCTCCCTCTCCTGCCGGAAGCAGGCGGATCCGGACATTGGGACGTTCGGCCACCCTGGCGACCTCGTCCCACTGTTCCGCAGCCGTGCGATATCCGCCGATCACCCGCTGCAGCACACATTCATCCAGTAGCAGCCGGTACTCGGGAGCACCGCTCTCCTCGGTCAGCAGCCGACGGCGCCGGGCGCGGCTCTCGGCCAGGGCGCGGGACTCTTCGTCGGTATGGCTGGCACGCCACCGGTCCAGGATCGTGTGAACCGTTTCCGGCGTCTGCAGCGACCCGGGCACCACCTGCGGCTGAAACACACTGACGCTGGTCGCGGCCTCCTCGAACTGCATCAGTTGCCGCACGACCGGACGCAGCAGATGACGATTCTCCATCTCGGCCCAGTAACGCTCACGCCGGGCGACCTTCGCGTCGGAGACCAGCCGATTGATCAGTTGCTCGTCACCGATCCCGTAACAGGAGAGCAGCACCCGCACGTCAGCCGGCGAGACCGCGACGTCGCCCAACTCGATCCGCTGCAGCTTCGAAAGCGACCAGCCGAGTTCCCGCGCGATCTCACCCTGGCTGCTCCCGCGCTCGTCGCGCGCCCGGCGCAGGGCCAGACGGACTCGCCGCCGGGCGACCGCCGGCAGATCCTCCTCCGGGGCCGTCACCGGCCAGCCTCCCCGTGTGCCCGAATCGAGGCACACGGCGCGGCTTCGCGTCCCACTGTCACTCCAGCCTCTGATCCGCGTCGTACTCCCGTGCCCGGGCGACCGCACGGCACACCGCGTCGAACGTACGCCGATCGCCCGACTCGTACAGCCGCACCGGTTCGCCGCGGTACCACGCCCTCAGCTGCCACGCAGGGCGGGAACGGACCCGGAGGCACGCGCAGGCCGCCGCCACCTGGAGGCCCACCACGACGAGCATCAGCATCTGGGACATCGGGCCGATCACCGGAACCGTCACCAGCGCACCCGCCAGCGACGACACCCCGAGCAACCGCGGGCCCGTGACCCCGGGCCGGACCGGAGCGACGATGTGCAGATCGGTGAGCTCGGACAACGCGTAGGCACGCCGCACCGTGATCGTGACGTCGATCGACCGGTGACTGACCACGAGATCCGGCGCCCGATAGTAGATCGGCATGCGCCACCTCCCCGCTCCAGCGAGATGACCTCGGACGGGTCCTCCCTGACTGCTGACTATCCGACAGCCTGCGGGCAAGCACCACCCCTCTGACTGCTACGTAGCTGATAGCGAAAAAACCTGACCGCCTGACCAGTGTACGACGCGCCATCAAAGCCGACAATAGTGATAAAAATGCATGCTGAGCGTGGCGATGCGCGCGACTGTAGTGCCTCATACCTGCTATATAGCATCAGGCAGCGGCCGGTGACGGCTGCTGAACGGAGCCTCATGCACCGGTGATCGGCAAACAAGGCGTGTCGCCACGTGGTGACCCGCTCGGTAGGGCATCCTAGGAACCTAGCCGGAAGGCGGACGTCCGGGAGGGCAGATGACGATCAATCCGGGGAACCCGGAGTTTCCCCATCGGCAGATCTCCAACCAGCTCAAGGAACGGGTCCGGCGCGGCGACTGGCAGCCCGGCGAGCGCCTCCCCTCGATCCCGGCCATGGCCGAGATGTTCGGGGTGGCGAAACAGACGGTCCAGCGCGCCGTCGACCAGCTGCGGGTCGAGGGCATCCTGATCACCAAACCCGGATCGGGTACGTACGTCCGGGGCACCCGCCGCCGCCTGAACCGACTGTCCCGTGGCCGGTACGGCGCGCACCGCGGCTACCACGCCGACCTCGCCGCCCGATACCGCCAGCAGCTCGTCCGGGTCGGCCGCGAGCCCGCCCCGCCGGAGGTGGCCGACGCGTTCGGGGTGCGGGACGGCACCGAGCTGCTGGTCCGCCGCCATGTGGTCCGCACCGACGACGCGACGGTCGAGCTCGGCGCGTCCTGGTTCCGGGTCACCGACGCGAGCGGCACCTCGCTGGAACGCCTCGAAGCGTTCGGCCGCCCGCTCTACCAGGAGGCCGAGGAGGCGATCGGCCGCCGGTACGCCCAGGCCACCGACACGATCAGCGCCCGGCAGCCCAGCCGGGAGGAGGCGGAGATCCTCCAGATCCGGCCGGACACCCCGGTGCTGCACCTGCTGCACGTCGCGTTCGACGAGACCCGCAAGCCGATCGAGGTGGCGCAGGCGACCTGGCCGGGGCCGATGACGACGCTGACCGAGGAGTACCGGATCCCGGCGCCCGCACCGGATCCCGACCCCGATCCGGGCCTGACGCTAGCCTGATATCTCCGTCATCACGGCGAGAAATCCGTCCGGGTCCTCGAACATCGCCCGGTGTCCCGTGCCGGGCAGCACGAAGAGCCGCTTGGACGGGGCCCGCAACGACTCGTACCAGGGTTGGAACAGCTCGGCCAGCCCGCGCATCTCGCGCTCACCCTGGACGAAGTAGGCGGGCACCTCCAGGCGGGGCACGTCGCGGCGCAGGTCCACCTCCTGCATCCGGGGATACAGCAGGTGCCAGGTGTCCATGATCGCGGTCAGGGTGTGCGCTTTCCGCAGGAGCGTGTACTCCGAGGCGCCGAGCTCCAGGGCCGGAGTGCGCTGCTCGTAAGCCGCGTTCTCGTACTGAAGAAACGGCTCGTACCCCCAGAAATCTGGATAGGGGGGTGGGCCCTGCTGCTCCAGCTGCGCTGCCACGTCGTCACGACCGGTGGAGCGCGCCCATCCCAGGATGTCGGCGTAGAAGATCTGATCACTGGCGCGCAGATCCACGGCCTGGCCGGTCCCGATGTAGGCGTGATACCGACTCGGCTCCCGCGCTGCCGCCAGCACACCCGGGATCGAGCCGCCGGAGAAGGCGAGCAGGTAGATCTTCGGCTGGTGGAAGCGGTCACGCAGGTAGTCGGTGACGGCCAGGACGTCGGCGACCTCGTCGGCGACCGTCACGTCCGGGGACGGGTACGCGCGCCGATCCATTGTCGCCACCACGAACGTCCGCTCCAGACCGGCCAGGTGGGTGCGCATGGCGCCCTGCTCGGAGCCGCCCGGCGTGCCCGGCGCGAAGAGCAGCACCGGCCGCGCGGCGTCCCGGCCCCGGATCAGCAGGCTCAGGCCGTTCACGCTGGTCAGCTCGGCGACGCCGCCGGGGATCGGTGGGGTGCGGGCCGGGATCGCGACGGCCACGGTCAGCGTCAGGAGCAGCGCGGCCGCCGTCCCGGCGAGGATCCGTCGGCGGAGGAGCCAGGGCGTCAGCGCGCCGAGCGTCATCGGCAGCAGCGCCAGCAAGCCGTGCACGCCCCGGCCGGTGACCAGCGCGATCACGCCGAACGGGCTGAGGTGCGGCGCGTCGACGGACGGGCCGGAGATGCGGAGGCGGACGAGTTCGCAGGTCACCACGTACAGGAAAGGGGCGATGAGGAACGCCCAGCGGAAGCGGGCCGCGAGCCGGCCCACCGCGAAGCTGATGGCGATCGTCAGGATCGCCTCCGGATTGGTGAGCGGGCCGCGCGGCATCCACCAGGCGCAGACCGCGCCCCAGAGCACGGCGGGAAGCAACCAGATCATGGCGAACACGATGGCGGCGGCGCTGGTCCGGGCACACCGGCCGGGGGATATACCGCCGGCGATACTTTGGTAGGTGTTCGGCGGCCGTCCCGGCTTCTAGGCTTCGGAGATGCTTTTCGCGCTGCTGGTGCCGGACACCGGCGACACCGGTCACCGGGACCGGCTCGCCGACGGCATCGCGATCGTCCTGGCGCTGGCCTACGGGTCGGTCATGGTGGTGCTGGGCGACGCCACCGATCCGGGCGCTCTCCTGCCGTTCCCGGCCGACGTGGCGATCGGTGTCGCCGCCGCGGCCGCGCTGCTGGTCCGGCGCCGGCATCCGCTCGGCGTGACGGTGGCCCTGCTGCCGCTCGGCGCGATCTCGGTGATGGCCACCGGTCCGATTCTGATCGCGCTCTTCACCGCGGCGATCCGGCTGCGCCCGCGGGTGGCGCTCCTGCTCGGCGCGCTCAACGTGGCCACCGCCGGTCTCTACTTCCTGCTGCACGACAGTCCGGCCTTCGACATCTGGGTGGATTTCGCGATGCGCGGCGTGGTCACCGTGGCGGCGCTCGGCTGGGGGCTGTTCACGCAGGCGTACCGGCGGCTCACCGCCTCGCTGCGCGAGCAGGCGGCCCGGCTCGAGGCCGAGCAGCAGCTCCGCGCCGACCAGGCGAAACTCACCGAGCGGGCCCGGATCGCCCGGGAGATGCACGACGTCCTCGCGCACCGGATGTCGCTGATCAGCCTGCATGCGGGCGCTCTCGAGGTGCGCGGGACGGTCTCCCCGGAGGAGCTGTCGATCGCGGCCGGGGCGATCCGGACCGGCGCGCACGAGGCCCTCGACGAGCTGCGGGCGGTCGTCGGGGTGGCACGCAGCCGTCCGGAGCCGCCGCAGCCCGGTCTCGGTGACCTTCCGGACCTGGTGGCGGGCGTGCGCGAGGCCGGGATGAGCGTCGACTTCACGAGCGCGGTTGCGGCCGACGGGCCACCGGTGGTGCTCGGGCGCACCGCCTACCGGATCATCCAGGAGGGCCTCACCAACGCGCACCGGCACGGGTCCGGGCCGGCCGCGTCGGTTCGCGTGCGGGGTGCCGCCGGGCACGGCCTGCGCATCACGATCATCAACCCCCTTGCGGGTACGGGTGGAGCAGCCGCCCCGCGAGACGGCCTCGGTCTGGTCGGCATCGCGGAGCGGGTGGCGCTCGCCGGCGGGACCGTCCGGTTCGGCAGGGAGCAGGACGAGTTCCGGCTGGAGGCGGAGCTGCCGTGGCCGAGGTGACCGCCGGGTTGAGCACTGGGGCGGCCGGTCCGGGGGCGGCCGGTCCGGGGGCGATCGACGCTGGGGTGACCGGCGGGGCGCGACCGATTCGGGTGCTTCTGGTGGATGACGATCCGCTGGTGCGGGCCGGTCTGCGGATTCTGGTGGGCGGGTCCGACGACATCGAGATCGTGGGTGAGGCCGGCGACGGGGCGCAGGCCGTGACCGCCGCCGAGGCGCACTGGCCCGATGTGATCCTGATGGACGTCCGGATGCCGCGGGTCGACGGGCTTGTCGCCACCCGGCGCATCCGCGGCCGGGCGAACGCGCCGCAGGTGATCGTGCTGACCACGTTCGACGTGGACGAGTATGTGCTGGAGGCTCTCCGCGGCGGGGCCAGCGGGTTCCTGCTGAAGGACACGCCGCCGCGGGAGATCCTGGAAGCAGTGCGCACCGTGGCGTCGGGGGCCGCCATCCTCTCCCCCACCGCGATCCGGCAGCTGATCGACCACGTGGCCGACCCGGCGGCCGGCAACCGGCGGGCCCGGGCACGAGCCCGGCTCGCCGAGTTGACCGGCCGGGAGACCGATGTCGCGGTGCTGGTCGGCCACGGTCGTTCCAACGCCGAGATCGCCGGTGATCTGGGCATGGGCGTGCCGACCGTGAAAGGTCACGTGTCCCGGCTGCTGACCAAACTCGACCTGAACAACCGGGTCCAGATAGCCCTGCTGGTCCACGACGCCGAGCTGCTCTGACCCGGCGGTGGCCGGGGCGGGTCAGGCCGGGACGGGTCAGGCCGGGACGGCCGGGGCCGGGGTGGGCAGGGCGGCGGGACGGTTCAGGTCGTGGGCCATCAGGGCGCAGCCGGCCAGCAGCAGGAGGGGGCCGGTCACGCCGATCGGGCCCAGCCCCAGGGTCAGGAACGCCACGATGCCGGCCGCCACCAGGGCCGCCCCCGGCCAGCGGACCGTCCGGCTCGCGGCCGCGCCGGCGGCCACCGCGATCAGGCCGAGCAGGCTGAAGGCCATGCCGGGCAGCGCCCAGCCGAACGTGAACGCCGGATATCCGCCCAGAGTGTCGCTCACCCTCGTCGCGGTGGATTCGTCCAGGACCTGGTGGGCGGCCAGGTCGGCGCTGTCGCCCACCATCAGCCCGCTGAAGTTGATCAGCGCGATGACCGTGATCGTCGCGGCCACCCTGGTGAACGTGCCCGCCCGCGAGGACTCGCCTGCCCGCGAGGGCGCGCCTGCCCGCGAGGGCGCGCCTGCCCGCGAGGGCGCGCCGGGTGCGGCGAGGAGCAGCACCGCGGGGATGAACAGCAGCCAGCCCAGGTGCAGGAGCAACGCGCTGATCTGGGTCTGCACCGGCGCCGCCAGGGACTCGGTGATGTCACCGGTGTGGTCCGGGACGGTGGCCATTCCGGCGGCGAACGTGAGCGGGGCCGCGTACAGGGCAACCAGGCCGAACCGGCGCCGGAAGGCGCCGAAGGTGTCCGGCTCGACCGATGCCGATGCCGATGCCAATGCCAATGCCGACTCCGGTCGTGGGCGCAGCAGGCGCGCGGCGGCCGTCGCGTAGGCGCCGGTCATCACGAGCGGGCCGAGCAGGCAGAGCGGGACCGGTGAGATGGCGAACGCGAAGTAGAGGCCGGTGCCGAGCAGCGCGGCCCCGGCGGTCCACCAGCCGATCACGCCACCGCGCGCCGCGGCGATCGGGGTGAGCACCAGCGCGAGTCCCCAGCCGATCAGGCCCGGCCACTGCCAGCCGGCGACCGTCACGCCGAGCGACCGGAAACGCTCGTCGACCGCCGCCACCTGGGCGTCCGGCAGAGTCTGTTCCAGGGCCAGCAGCACGAAGTCGTTCGCCATCAGCGCGGAGAACGTGGTCAGTCCGATGATCACCGCGATCCAGGCGATCCGGGCGAGGACGGCGCCGCGCCGGCGGACGGGTGCGAGAAGAGCGAGCAGACCCGGTACGAACAGAACCCATGCCCAGTGCAGCAGGATCGCATGGGCCAGCACGCCGTCCGGATGCTGCCGGTAGATCCCGTAGCCCTCGGTGAGACCGAGCGCCGGGTCGACTCCGGTCGCCACGGCCAGCAGCACGGGCGCCGTGACGAGGCAGGCGGCGCCGAGGAAATCCTTGGTAGACATGTCATCGGACGCTAGGAAGGCCGGGACCCGTCGTCACCCGTACCCGGAATGATCGGTTCTCCCCCGCACGGGGGATCCGCGAGTCATCCCCGAGGTGGGTCCGCGCCGCACCGTCCAACCCCTACCGTCGTGACGTGAGCGTGAGCGTGAAGCGGTCGGACGTGGCGGTGGCCGCGGCGTTCGCCGTCTTCGCGCTCTTCGAGGAGTTCACCATCCGGATGCCCGGGGGCTGGTGGCCCTACGCCCTGGCCGGCTTCACCCTGCTGATCCTGTTCCGCCGGCGGATCCCGCTGCTAGCGATGGTCGCGAACGCCCTGGCCGCGATCCACGTGTTCTACGTGGAGGCGACCATCGACGCCGAGAAGACCGTGAACTTCCGGCTCTGGCAGGTCGTCTCGATGATGATCATCTCTTACACGGTGGGCCGCGAACGGCCGTCCGACAAGCGTGGCATCGCGGCCGTCGCGTTCACCTTCGTCATGTACTTCAGCTTCAACCCCGGCGATCCGATGGCCGACATCTTCTTCCCGATCGCGCCCTACCTGCTGGGGCTGGGCGTGGCGACCCAGGCCCGGCGCAGCGCGGAGTCGGCGCGGGCGCTCGCCGACCTCCGCGAGCAGCAGGCGCACGACGCGATCATGGAGGAACGGGTCCGGATCGCCCGCGAGCTGCACGACATGGTGGCGCACAGCGTGACCGTCATGGTGATCCAGGCGGGGGTGGTGCGCCGCCGGATGGAGGCCGGCCTCGACGTCGACCACGACCTGCTGCGCAGCATCGAGTCCGGCGGCCGGGACGCGGTCGGCGAGCTGCGCCGCACGCTGGGCCTGCTCCGCGGCGAGGAGACCGACGCGGTGCTGCCGCCGGCCGGGCTGGACCGCCTGGACGAGCTGATCGGCCAGGTCCGGGAGGCGGGGCTGACCGTGTCGGTGCGCCGGGAGGGAACGCCGGCGCCGCTGCTGCCCGCTGTCGATCTCTCGGCGTACCGGATCGTCCAGGAGGCGCTCACCAACGTGCTGAAACACGCCGGGCCGGTGCGGGTGACGGTCGGCATCGCCTATCGCGGGGACGGGGTGCATCTCTCGGTGGTCAATGACGGGCCGGTCGCGGCGGCGCCGGCGGGCGGCGGGCAGGGGCTGATCGGGATGCGGGAGCGGGCCGCCCTCTTCGGCGGCGAGCTGACCGCCGGGCCGTGCCCGGGCGGCGGCTTCGCGATCACGGCGAGGCTGCCCCGATGAGCCGTCGCAGCGAGGGCGCCCCGATGAGCCGTGACAGCGGGCACCCACGGAGAAGGGCGCCCCGATGAGCATCACGGTAGTCGTCGCCGACGATCAGAAGATGGTGCGCGCCGGCCTGCGCATGGTGATCGAGACCGAGCCCGACATGACCGTGATCGGTGAGGCCGGCGACGGCGCGGAGGCGGTGGCGCTGGTCCGGCGGATGCGTCCGGACGTGGTCCTGATGGACATCGCGATGCCCCGCCAGGACGGCCTGACCGCCACCGGGGCCCTGCTCGCCGACGCCGACCCGCCCCGGATCATCGTGCTGACCACGTTCGACACCGACGAGAACCTGCATCGGGCGCTGCGGGCCGGCGCGAGCGGCTTCCTGCTGAAGGTGTCGTCCCCGGAGCATCTGATCACCGCGATCCGGGTGGTGGCGGCCGGGGACTCGCTGCTCGACCCGGCGGTCACCACCCGGGTCATCGCGGCCTTCGCGGGACGGCCGGGCCCGGTGCCGCCGCCCGAGCTCGGTGATCTGACACCGCGGGAGACGGACGTGCTGCGGCTGATCGCCCGGGGCATGTCGAACGGTGAGATCGCCGCGGCGCTCATCGTGGGCGAGGCGACGGTGAAGACCCACGTGGCGCGGGTGCTGATGAAGCTGGGGCTGCGGGATCGGGTGCAGGCGGTCGTCTACGCGTACGAGTCGGGACTGGTCCGGGCCGGGAACGGGTCAGGCCCGGAACGCGGCGGCGTCCCGGGCCTGTGATGTTCCTGTTGGTGCCGAGTCTCTACCAGTACCAGTACCCGTAGCCGTAACCCGGGTAGTAGTGGCCGCCGCCGCCGACGTGGAAGTTGAAGCCCAGTCCGAGCCAGTAGTGGGAGCTGTACCCCACGTAGCCGTGGCCGGGGTAGTAGTGGGCGTACGGGCCCGGGTAGGGCCAGTCGGCGGTGCGGACGACGGCGGTGGCGCCGGCATCCCGCTGGGCCGTGCTGTCGGTGGCGAGGGCCGGGCCGGAGAGCGCGAGGCTCGAGCCGGCGGCCAGGACGAGACCCCCGAGGAACAGAGCCGTACGACGCATGATTCTTCCCTTCAGAGATGTTATGACCGGACTCAGTCTTGCCTCTCGCGATCCGCATTGCGCGCATTTTCCGTGACAAAAGAACAATGGTGCATTTTTTATTGATTCTCGCTACGTACCAGGTCAGGGGCGTCTAGGGTCGCCGCGGGGGCCACCTACCCTGCGAACGGAAGGGGCCGGGAAAACAAAAAGGCCCCCGCGAACGGGGGCCTTTGTCGAAAAGCGCGCCTAGAGGCGGATACCGAGCAGCGCGTCCACGGTCCGGGCCATCAGGGCCGGCGCCTCCGTGTCGTCGCCGGCGCCGGCGAGCGCCGCCTCGGCCCACGCGTCCACCACGGCGAGCGCGGCCGGAGCATCCAGATCGTCGGCGACCGCCTCCCGGACCGCGCCGAGCAGCCCGGCCCCGGACGGCCCGGACGCCGCGGCCGCCGCGCGGCGCCAGCGGGCCAGCCGCTCGAGGCCCTCCTTGAGCACCTCGTCGGTCCACTCCCGGTCGCTGCGGTAGTGCCCGGAGAGCAGCCCGAGCCGCACCGCCATCGGGTCGACGCCGTCACCGCGCAGGCGGGACACGAAGACCAGGTTCCCCTTGGACTTCGACATCTTCTCGCCCTGCAGGCCGATCATGCCGGCGTGCGAGTAGTGCCGGGCGAACGGCGCGACGCCGGTGAGCACCTCGGCGTGCGCGGCCGAACACTCGTGATGCGGGTAGAGCAGATCGCTGCCGCCACCCTGCACGTCGATCGTGTCGCCGAGCAGCCCCAGCGCGATCGTGGCGCACTCGATGTGCCAGCCGGGGCGTCCCGGACCGAGCTCGCCGCCGTCCCAGACCGGCTCGCCCTCGCGGGCGCCGCGCCACAGCAGCGGGTCGAGCGGGTCACGCTTGCCGGCCCGGTCCGGGTCGCCGCCGCGCTCGGCGGAGAGCACCCGCATCTCGGCGGCCGAGAGGTGCGACTCGTAACCCCAGTCCGGCGCGGACGTGATGTCGAAGTAGACGTCACCGGTGCCGTCCTCGAGACGGTAGGCCGCGCCCTTGCCCACCAGCTCCACGACGTGCTCGACGATGCGCGGGATCGACTCGACGGCGCCCACGTAGTGCGCCGGCGGGATGATCCGCAGCGCCTCCATGTCCTCCCGGAAGAGCGCGGTCTCGCGCATCGCCAGGACGATCCAGTCCTCGCCGTCGCGGGCCGCGCGCTCCAGCAGCGGGTCGTCGATGTCGGTCACGTTCTGCACGTAGTCGACGTCGTTGCCCGCGTCCCGCCACATCCGGTTCACCAGGTCGAACGCGATCATCGTGGCGGCGTGCCCGAGATGCGTGGCGTCGTAGGGGGTGATCCCGCAGACATACATGGTCGCGGTCCCCGCCGGCGTGCTCGGCTCGACCGAGCCGCGCGCCGTGTCGTAGAGCCGCAGCGGCGGTCGCCCCGGGGTGTCCGGCAGGCGGGGCACGTCATGGCCGGTCCAAGCATCCATGCTCGGAGCCTATCCAGGCGATGACCGACATGGCCCACCGCGTGACCTAAACCTCGTCACCCCCGATGGGGTACGGCCGGACAGCGCGCACGTGGTTCCCGGGGCACCGAACGCGCCCGAAATCACCACGCTCGGATGGAACCAGCCCCGCGTGTGCATTTCGGGTGCGGAGCGAACCCGAACTCAACACGCTCACGTGGAACCAGCCAGGCGTGTGCATTTCGGGTGCGGAGCGAACCCCAACTCAACACGCTCACGTGGGTTGGTGCGGGTGGGGAGGGCCGGGACGCGTACCCGAATGGGGTTTGTCAGATGGGCGGCCAGGGGATGGCCGGCCAGTCCGTGGGGGGTTGCGGGAAGCGTGCGGCGCGCAGCAACCTTTTCACGCGCAGGCGGACATGCTGCACCTCGGAGAGCGTCAGGTGCTCCCCCAGGGCCTCGCCGAGTGGGCCGGCGAGGTCGGCGCCGAGTTTGGTGAGCACGTCGACGGCCTCGCCGGACAGCGGCTTGCCGGTCCAGCCCCAGAGGACGGTGCGCAGCTTGTTCTCCACGTGGAAGCTGACGCCGTGGTCGACGCCGTGCACGCCGCCGGTGGACGGGTACAGCACGTGGCCGCCCTTGCGGTCGGCGTTGTTGATCACCGCGTCGAAGACCGCGAGGCGGGCCAGGCGGGGGTCGTCGGCGTGCGCGAGGGCGTAGGCGTCGCCGTCGTCGTCACGGGCGGCGGCGACCGGGAGCCAGCCCTCGGGCACGTCGTAGGCCGGGACGAAACCGATCAGCCCGTCGACCTCCGACGGCTCGTCGATCCAGAGTTGCAGCGCGCCCGGGCCGAGCGGCCCGTCGCGCAGGATCGTCGGCGGCACCAGGTCCCAGCCGGTCGCGCGGGACACCAGGTAGGCCGAGACCTCCCGGCCGGCGAGCGTCCCGTCCGGGAAGTCCCAGAGCGGGCGCTCGCCGCGGACCGGCTTGTAGACACAGCGCCGGGTCAGCCCGCCCAGGCTGATCTCGGCACGCAGCGTGGTGTTGGAGGCGTCGACGAGACGCCCCTCGATCTCGATGGCGCCCCGGCCGAGCAGTTCGAGGGCGTCGGCCTCGGCCAGCACCGCCGTGGGCTCCGCCGTCACCGGTGGTAACCGTTGTGCCGGGGACAGAGGTGGCCGGCCGGGTCGAGCGGCTGGCCGCAGAGCGGGCACGGCGGACGCCCGGCCGCGACCACCCGGCGCGCGCGGTCGATGAACGCCCGGGTCGCCTCGGGGGTCAGCCGCACCCGCAGGCGATCGAGGTCGTCGTCCGGCTCGTCGTCGTCCTCATCGGCGTCGTCGTCCTCGTCGGCGTCGTCGTCGAGCGGGCCGCCGGAGAGGTCGGTCTCCGGCTCACTGGCCTCGATCGCCTCGATCACGACGGTGCTGGTGTCGACGTCGAAGGCCAGGCCCAGCGTGCCGACGCGGAACTCCTCGTCGACCGGGGTGTCCAGGGGCTCGTTGTCGTGCACGGCCGGCAGAACGCCGTCCGGGAGGCTCACGCCGAAGCGCTTGTTGGCCTCGAGAAGCAGCTCCTCGAGCTTCTCGGCGAGCAGTGACACCTGGACCTTCTCCAGCGCCACGCTGATCACCCGGCCGCCACCGCGGGCCTGGAGGAAGAACGTGCGGTCCCCCGGCTCGCCCACCGTCCCGGCGACGAACCGCTCCGGCGGCTCGAAGGCATGCACTTGGTGGGTCATACCGACAACCCTAGCCATCCGCGACGGCAACCGCGCGGGTCGTCCAGGCCGGTTCGCCGAGGGCGCAACGCCCTGCACGCTGCGGCTATCCATCGGTCACGCAGCGTCGTCAAACGGTGCCACCTCCGGCGCCTCCGCCGACCGCCGCGTCGCTGTCGACCTGCTTCGGGGGTACGACCGAGGCCAGGTCCCCGGTCTCGTTGAGCCGCACCAGGAAAGGGCGGGTCGGGGTATAGCGGATCGCGGTGATCGACGCCGGATCGGCCACGATCCGCTGGAACTGGTCCAGGTGCAGGCCGAGCGCGTCGGCCGCGATGGCCTTGATCACATCGCCGTGGCTGCACGCCACCCAGACCGCCTCCGGGCCGTGCTCCCGGGTCACCAGCTCGTCCCACTTCTTCACGGCTTTGATCGCCCTGGCGGACATGTCCGACATGGCCTCGCCGTTCGGGAACACCACCGCGCTCGGGTGCTGCTGGACGACCGGCCAGAGGGGATCCTTCGCCAGCTCCCTCAGCGGCCGGCCCTCCCAGTCGCCGTAGCCGCACTCGATCAAGCCCTCCTCGGGCTCGTGGACGGCGTCCGGCAGCGCGATCTCCAAGGTCTGCCGGCAGCGGATCAGCGGGCTCGTCACGACCGCCACGATCGGCAGCTTGCGCAGCCGCTCGCCGACCCGGGCGGCCTGGTCGCGGCCGGTGTCGTCGAGCTCGACGGGCCGGCGGCCGGCCAGCCCACCGGTCGCGTTGGCGGTGGTCCGGCCGTGCCGGAGCAACAGAACGGTGGCCATCAGACGCCGGACTCCTCGAACGCCTCGGCGACAGTGCGCAGCGTCCGGATGCCGTCCTCCAGGTCGCCCACGTACGGGCTGACCGACAGCGTGCCGACGCCGGCCGCCGCGTACTCGCGGATCCGGTCCCGGATCCGCTCCTTGGTGCCGATCAGCGAGGTGCGCTCGATGAACTCCTGCGGGACGGCGGCGGCCGCCTCGGCGACCTGCTTGTTCAGGTAGAGGTCCTGGACGAGCTTCGCCTCCTTCGCGTAGCCCATCCGGACCGCCAGCTGGTTGTAGAAGTTCTGCTCTCGGCTGCCCATGCCGCCGATGTAGAGCGCGGCGTACCAGCGGATCACGTCGGCGCACGCGGCCAGGTCGTCGCCGACCACGACCGGGGCCGTGGGGGCGATGTCGAAACCCGGTTTCGGGCCGATCTGCTCGATGTACTCCCCCGCCATGTCCGGCGCGAAGAAGATCGCCAGCCAGCCGTCCGCGATCTCGCCGGCCAGCTTCAGGTTCTTCGGGCCGACCGCGGCCAGGTAGAGCGGGATCTCCGAGCGGTACGGGTGGAAGCCCAGCTTGATCGCCTTGCCCGCGCCGTCCGGCAGCGGCAGCCGGTAGTGCTCACCGTCGTAGGCGACCCGCTCCCGCGCCAGGGCCATCCGCACGATGTCCACGTACTCCCGGGTCCGGGCCAGCGGCTTGGCGAACCGCACGCCGTGCCACCCCTCGGAGACCTGCGGGCCGCTCACCCCGAGGCCGAGGCGGAACCGGCCACCGGAGAGCGTGTCCAGAGTGGCGGCGGTCATCGCGGTCATCGCCGGCGTGCGGGCCGGGATCTGCATGACCGCGGCGCCCAGGTCGATCCGCTGCGTCTGCCCGGCCATCCAGGCCAGCATGGTCACGGCGTCCGAGCCGTACGCCTCGGCGGCCCACACCACGGCGTATCCGAGGCGATCCGCCTCCTGTGCCATCGCGAGATGGTCAGCGGGTGTGCTCCACGCCGTCTGGTAGCCGAGGTTGAGTCCGAGCCGCACATGCCCTCCCGAGATGGTGGTCTTCGCCGCAAAGCATATTTCCGTCCGGTAACCGACGCGCCACGCGGGTGCTCGGCCATTTCGCGAAGTGCGAGGTCTGAATAAGGTTCACTCATGCACCAGCGACCGCTCGGCCGAAGCGGGCTAGCGGTTTCGCGGCTCGCGCTCGGCACCATGACCTGGGGCCGTGACACCGACCCCGATGACGCGGCCGCCCAGTTGAAGCTGTTCCTCGAGACCGGCGGCACGCTGATCGACACCGCCGATGTGTACGGCGACGGCGACGCCGAGTCGGTGATCGGCTCGCTGCTCGACCACCTCGTGCCCCGCGACCAGGTGGTGATCGCCACCAAGGCCGGGCTCACCCCGCGCGGCTGGCGTGCCCGGGACGGCTCGCGGGGCAACCTGTTGCGCTCGCTGGACGCGTCGCTGCGCCGGCTCGGCACCGACTACGTCGACCTGTGGCAGGTGCACGGCTACGACGGCCAGACCCCGTTCGAGGAGACCCTGGCCGCGCTGGACCACGCCGTCACCAGCGGCCGCGTGCGGTACGTCGGGGTCTCCAACTTCGCGGCCTGGCAGACCGCACGGGCGGCGACGTGGCAGTCCGCGTACCCGGGACGCGCCCCGATCGTGGCCGCCCAGATGGAGTACTCGCTGCTGGAGCGCGGCATCGAGCGCGAGCTGCTGCCGGCCGCCGCGGCGCTGGGGTTCGGGGTGCTCGCCTGGTCGCCGCTGGGCCGGGGCGTGCTCACCGGGAAATACCGCAACGGCCGGCCGCTGGACTCCCGGGCCGCCTCCGAGCACATGGCGCCGTTCGTGCGGACCTACCTGGAGCCGCGCAGCTCGAGCATCGTGGAGGCGGTGGTGATAGCGGCCGGCGGGCTGGGCGTCTCCCCGCTCGAGGTGGCCCTCGCCTGGATCCGGGACCGGCCCGGTGTGGCGTCGGCGATCCTCGGCGCCCGCACCGCGGGGCAGTTGCAGGGCGCTCTGCGCAGCGAGCAACTGGTGCTGCCGGCCGAGATCGCTACCGCGCTGGACGACGTGTCGGCGATCGACGTGGGGTACCCGGAACGTGAGGGAACAGGCTATCCAGAAGCTTGAGGCCGCCCTGGTGGCTGACGCATATTAGAGGTCATGGACTACGAATACGCGCCGCTGCGGTTGCCCTCGAATGTCGATCGGCTGACCGCCGCGGCGCAGCTCGCGATTCAGGCGGAGTTCTCCGGATGGGAGCTGGCCCGGGTCCAGCTCTTCGCCGACGGAACCCGGAAGGTCATGCTCCGCCGCCGGCTCGCGGGCAACCCACAGCCCGGCCTCAGCTACTGAGGCCGGGCTGTCGCCGCAACCGAGGCCACGCCGTCGCTGTGCAACCGAGGCCACGCCGTCGCTGCGCAACCGGAGTCGCGTTTCGCCCGTCGATGACGAGAGTGCCGGAAACGACTAGCGAAGCGTGGTCGTTTCCGGTGCTCTCGTCATCGACTCTCAGGGGCGAAACGCCCGCCGAGCGGAGCGAGGCCATCAGGCATGGTTGTGGTCGTCCTCGTCGTCGGGCAGGAACGGGTGCTCGTCGAGGCGCCCGACCAGCTGGTCGCCCTCGGCCGGGGCGAACGGACCGGCCCCGTCCGCGTCGTCGAACGCCTCGAGGTCCAGCGGCGCCGTCACCTCGGTGACGGTGAGCAGGCCGTCGAGCGGCTCCAGCTCGGGCACGTCCAGCGACGCCAGTGAGCCGTCGCCGGCCTGGAGCAGCTCCAGCACGGCCTCGCCGACCGACTCGACCGGTCCGGCGTCCTCGTCCTCCGGCACCGCGCCGCGGCGGGCGGTCTCGGCCACCTTCAGCAGGGCGGCCACGCTCGGCACCCGGTAGTCACGGCGCTGCCGGACCGAGATCACCTGGTCGTACGGGTCGTCGGCCGCGCCGTCCGCCCCCGCGCCGGCCATCCCGAACCGCTGGTCCGCCTCGTCCGGGTCGATCGACTCGACGTCCCACGGCGTGACTTCGCCGAACGCGTCGAGCAGCTTCTCGTCGTACGCGTACGAGGTGTTGTTCAGGTGGACGTACGCCTGCCACACGTCGTCGTCGTCAATGCGGCCGGCGGCTGCCTTGACGGCCGCGAGGTGCGCCCGGGCCGCCTCGATCACAGCTTCGAGGGCGGCGTCGAGCTCCGCATTCTGGTCGGTCATCGAAATTGGTTCCTTCCGGATTCAGCTGTTTCGAAGCAGTCGGTCCAGCACACGCACGCCGAACTTTAGCCCCTCGGTCGGGACCCGCTCGTCGATGCCGTGGAACAGTGCACTGAAGTTGAGGTCGGGGGGCAGCCGCAGCGGCGCGAAGCCGAAGCAGCGGATCCCGAGGGTGGCGAAGGCCTTGGCGTCGGTGCCCCCGGACATCAGGTACGGCACGGTACGCGCACCCGGGTCCTCGGCGCGCAGCGCGGCACCCATCGCGTCGACCAGGTCACCGTCGAAGCTGGTCTCGACGGCCGACTGCTGGTGCACGTGCTCGATCTCGATGTCCGGCCCGATGATGTCGCGCAGCTCGGCGAGGAAGGAGTCGGCCTGTCCGGGCAGGGTCCGGCAGTCGATGGTGGCGGACGCCTTGCCGGGGATCACGTTGTCCTTGTAACCGGCTTCCAGGCGGGTCGGGTTCGCGGTGTTCCGGATGGTCGCGCCGATCAGGTTGGCGATCGGGCCGAGTTTCGCGATGGCCAGTTCCGGCTCGTCCGGGTTCAGGTCGATGTGCAGGGCCTCGCTGACCTGTTCGAGGAACTGCCGCACGGTCGGCGTGACGACCGTCGGGAACCGGTGCCGCCCGACCGCGGCGACCGCCTCGGCGAGCGCGGTGACCGCGTTGTCGTCGTGGATGAACGAGCCGTGGCCGGGCCGGCCGTGCGCGTGCAGGCGCAGCCAGTCGAGGCCCTTCTCGGCGGTCTGCACGAGGTAGAGGCGCAGGTCGTCGTTGACGGTGTACGAGTACCCGCCGACCTCACCGATCGCCTCGGTCACGCCCTCGAACGCGTCGGCGTGGTTGCGCACCAGCCACTGCGAGCCGTACTCCATCCCGGCCTCTTCGTCGGCCGTGTAGCAGAGCACGATGTCACGCGGGGGGACGTACCCGGTCCGCTTCCACTCGCGGACCACCGCGAGCGCCATCGCGTCGAAGTCCTTCATGTCGACAGCGCCGCGGCCCCAGAGGTACCCGTCCTTCTCCTCGCCGGCGAACGGCGGCACCGACCACTCGCCGGCGTCGGCCGGCACCACGTCGAGGTGGCCGTGCACGAGCAGCGCGCCGCGGGAGCTGTCGGCGCCGGGGATCCGGGCGATCAGGTTGGCCCGGGTCGGCGCGGACTCCAGCAGCCGGGTCTCGATGCCGACCTCGTCGAGGCGCTCGGCGACGTACTCGGCGGCGACGCGTTCGCCGACGGTCGTCCGCGGGTCCCCGGTGTTGGTGGTGTCGATACGCAGCAGGTCACGGCAGAGGCCGACGACCTCGTCCACGGCGGTGGTGTCCATCCGCCCTTCATACCAGCAAGGTGTAACAACGATCCGGACGGGGAACTTGGCGGCCGTGTCAGAAGTGAATCTTCCCCCGCTGCCGCCGACCGGCGGTGAGACTCCCGGGCGCAGCATCGTCGATATCGTCAACAAGCAGCACCGGGAGCTCCTCGACCTGATCACCCGTCTGGACACCGATCCGGGCGACAAGAAGCTCGCCTCCGTCCTCGTCGCCACGGCCTCCCGGCACCTCTGCGCCGAGGAGCAGTACCTCTACCCCGCGATCCGCACCGCGGTGCCCGGCGGCGACGACCTGGCCGACCGCGAGCTCGCCGAGGACCAGGCGCTGCTGAACCTGCTCAAGGACGGCTCGATCACCGACGCCGCCGCGGCGATCCGCCGGCACGTCGCGGCCGACGCCGAGGAGCTGCTGCCGATGCTGGAGCAGATGGTCCCGTCCGACGATCTGGTCCGGCTCGGCAACCGGATGGAGACGGCCGCGGAGGCCGCGCCGACCCGCCCGCACCCGGCGACCCCGTCGACGCCACCGTGGAACAAGGTCGTCGACCCGCTCGTCGGGGTGGTCGACAAGGTCCGCGATGTCGTCACCGCACGTACCACATATACGCGCGATCTGTAACGAGCGGGCGATTCGTACATTTTGTCATGTTCGTTAATACGTTTGTCACAGGTTGCCGATCTTTCCCCCGCTCACAGGGCTAGCGTTAAATCGTGTCTTGGTCCTAACGTCACGCTATGAACCTGGAGCTGCGGCATCTGAAGGTGGTCTGCGCCATCGCGGAGACCGGCAGCGTCACCAAGGCCGCGTCGCAACTGGGCCTCGCCCAGCCGGCGCTCACCGCGCAACTACAGCGCATCGAGCGGACCCTCGGCGGCCCGCTCTTCGACCGGGACCGTCGCGGCGCGCGCCCGACCGCACTGGGCGAACTGGTGCTCTCCCGCGCCAGGGTGCTGCTGCCCGCGATGAAAGGCCTGCAGGACGAGGCCGCACGCCTGGCAGCAGGCGGCGACGACATGCTGATGACCCGGTACCGGATCGGCGCCATCGGCGGCCCGGTCGTCGCCCACCTGCTGCACCGCCTCTCGGTGACCCAGCCGGACGCCCAGATCTCCACCCACGCGTCGTACTACGTGGACGAGCTGGCCACCATGGTCCTCGCCGGCAAACTGGACTACGCCCAGGTCGGCGTCTGCGGCGACGCCCTGCCCTCGGCGGAGTACGGCCTGGTCTGGAACACCGTCGCGGTCGACGCGGTCTGCGCCCTGCTGCGCGAGGACCACCCCCAGGCCGGCGAGCCCGAGGTCGACCTCGCCGACCTCGCCGCCGAGCAGTGGGTGGCCGGCGCCGGCGACGGCTGCTTCGCCGACTGCTTCGCCGCGGCCTGCGCCAGGTCCGGCTTCGCACCGAAGAAGGTCCTGGAGACCGACCCCCGGGCCTGCGTCGACATGGTCGAGCTGGGCCTCGCGGTCGGCCTCTGCCAGCCCACCTTCCGTCCACCGGTCGGCCTCACCTCACGCCCGCTCAAGGGCGCCCCCCTGCGCTGGCGCATCGCCGTCGGCTGGCACCCCGAGTCCCCGGCCGCCCGCAGCGCGCCCAAGCTCATGCAGATGGCCACCGAGGCGTACCAGGACGTCATCGCCCGCAACGAGAACTACGTCAAGTGGGTCGCCGCCCACCCCGACCTCAGCGGCATCGGACCGGTACCCACCCAGTTGGCAGCAGCCTGATCGGGTACGCGCACCGCCGCCCCCGCACTTCCCCCCGTCCCGCCACCTCCCCTGACTGACGCCCCTCCCGCCGGCGCGACCCGCCGCCGGCCCCGGCGTCCCCCCACGGCCCGCGTATACCGCTCCCCGCCCCACGACCTCTCCCCGCCACCTCTCCCCGATCTTGGCGAACTCCACAACGACGTCCAACAACGTCCGAACCCAACCCTCCAAGATCGCGGCGGCAGGGGGAGGCGACGGCGGCAGGGGGAGGCGACGGCGGCAGCGGACGCGGCGGCAGCGGACGCGGCGGCGGGAACGCGGCGGCGGGAACGCGGCGGCGGGAACGCGGCGGCGGGAACGCGGCGGCGGGAACGCAAAAGGGGCCGGAGCGTCAGCTCCGGCCCCTTCCGTGCACTTGCCTTAGTGGGCTGCCACCGAGGACTCCACCTCGAAGGTCAGCTTGTCGTCGGCGACGCCGACGCGGACCCTGCGGCCCGGCGCCAGGTCGGCGGCGAGGAGCATCCTGGACAGCCGGTTGTCGAGTTCGCGCTGGATGGTGCGGCGCAGCGGGCGCGCGCCGAACTCCGGCTGGAAGCCACGGTCGGCGAGCCAGTCCACGGCCGCGTCGGTGATCTCCATCTGGACGTCCTGGGCGTGCAGGCGGCGGCGCGTCTCGTCGAGCATCATCTCGGTGATTTTGTGCAGCTGCGCGGTCTCCAGCTGCCGGAAGATGATGATCTCGTCGATCCGGTTGATGAACTCCGGCCGCAGCGACTCCTTGAGCCGGCGGTCGAGGCGGTCACGCAGCTCGTCGTCGGCGGACCGGCCGTTGTCGGCCGCGCCGAAGCCGACGCTGCGGGTCGAGCCGCTGATCAGGTCCGAACCGAGGTTCGACGTCATGATCAGGACGGTGTTCTTGAAGCTGACCGTCCGGCCCTGGCTGTCGGTGAGACGGCCGTCGTCGAGCACCTGGAGCAGGATGTTGAAGACGTCCGGGTGGGCCTTCTCGATCTCGTCGAGCAGCACCACACTGTACGGACGCCGCCGCACCGCCTCGGTCAGCTGTCCCGCCTCGTCGTAGCCGACGTAGCCGGGCGGGGCGCCGACCAGCCGCGACACGGTGTGCCGCTCCTGGAACTCGCTCATGTCCAGGCGGATCATCCGGTCCGGCTCGCCGAACAGCGCCTCCGCGAGCGAACGCGCCAGCTCGGTCTTGCCGACACCGGTCGGGCCGAGGAAGAGGAAGCTGCCGACCGGCCGGTCCTCGTCGCCCAGTCCGGCCCGCGAGCGGCGGACCGCCTCGGCGACCGCCTCGACGGCGTCCTCCTGGCCGATGACGTGCTCGTGCAGGTGCTGCTCGAGCCGGAGCAGGCGGTCCCGCTCGGCCTCGGTGAGCTGCGCGACCGGCACGCCGGTGGACCGCGACACCACCTCGGCGATGTCGTCCTGGGTCACCTGCGGCACCCCGTCCGGGCCGACGCCGGCGCTGGAGATCTGCTCCTTCAGCGCGTTGATCTCGTCGCGGAGCGCGGAGGCACGCTCGTACATCTCGGCCGCGACCGCCTGGTCGCGGTCCCGGGACAGCTGCTCGAGGCGGCGCTCCCGCTCGCGCAGCCCGGCGTCCGGCGTCTTGGTGCGCAGCCGCACCCGCGCGCCGGCCTGGTCGATCAGGTCGATCGCCTTGTCCGGCAGGAACCGGTCGGTGATGTAGCGGTCGGAGAGCACCGCGGCGGCGTCCAGCGCCTCGTCGGTGATCCGTACCTGGTGGTGGGCCTCGTAGTTGTCCCGCAGTCCGCGCAGGATCGCCACGGTGTCCTCGACCGACGGCTCGCCGACGAGGACCGGCTGGAACCGGCGGGCCAGGGCGGCGTCCTTCTCGATGTTCTTGCGGTACTCGTCGAGGGTGGTCGCGCCGATCACGCGGAGCTTGCCGCGGGCGAGCGCCGGCTTGAGCATGTTGCTCGCGTCCATGCCGCCGCCCTCGCCGCCGCCGCCACCGGCGCCGACCAGGGTGTGGATCTCGTCGAGGAAGACGATCAGGCCGTCACCGGAGGACTGGATCTCCTCGATCACCTTGCGCAGGCGCTCCTCGAAGTCGCCCCGGTAGCGGGTGCCCGCGACCAGGCCGGCCAGGTCGAGCTGGATGACCCGCTTGTCCTGCAGGGTGAGCGGGACGTCGCCGTCCACGATCCGCTGGGCCAGGCCCTCGACGATCGCGGTCTTGCCGACGCCGGCCTCACCGATCAGGACCGGGTTGTTCTTGGTACGCCGGGAGAGGATCTCCACGGCCTGCTCGATCTCGTCGGCACGCCCGATCACCGGGTCGATCTCGCCGCGGCGGGCGGACTCGGTGAGGTCCACGCCGAACTGCTCCAGAGTCGGCGTGTTCGGGTTGCTCTGGTGCGGCTGGTGACCGCCCCCGCCGGAGCCCGCTGTGGTCTCCGGGTGCGGCATGGTGCGCGGGTCGAGCCGGCCGGCGAGCAGCCGTCCCGCCGCGGAGTCGGTGTTCAGGCCGAGCGCCATCAGGATGTGCTCCGGCCCGATGTAGGAGGCGCCGACGGCCCGGGAGATCTGCAGGCTGTCCAGCAGCGCGCGCTTGGCGGCCGGGGTCAGTGCGACCTGTTCGGGGAGTTCCCGGCCGGCCGCGCCCATGTCGGCGAGACGGTTCGCGGCGGCGGTGCGGGCGACCTCGTTGTTGGCCTGCGTGTCCAGCTCCGTGAGGAGCGCGACCGGGTCGGTGCCGGCGCGGCGCACGGTCTGCTTCATCGGCTCCTGCTGGAGCACGGCCCAGAGCAGGTGGTCGGTGTCCAGATCGGCGAGCGCGTTCCCGCCGCCGGAAAGCTCGGCGGCCCGCCGCGCCGCGTCGGCGAGAACCTGCCGGGCGTCGTTGCTCATGTAACGCGCGATGTCGAAACGCTGCGACGGCCGCTGCGGACCGGCGGCACCTCCGGTGGCGCCGAAGAAGCGTGCGAACAGGTCGTCCCAACTACCGGACCCAGCTGGTCCGAACGGTCCGATGCTCATCAGGGTCTCTTCTCTCTGGTACCTCACTCAGGCGGATGGCGGCCTACCCGGCCGATCCAGGCAACAAACGGCGTTGCCGGGGATCACAGCGCTCGCATCGCCCTCCTGATTCCCGATTCGGCGAAAAAGTTGACTGGAGTACGCTCAACTTCATGAGTTCACCGGAGCCCGCCCCCTCCTCGGCAGGGTCTCTGACACCAGAGTTCCAGGAGCCGGGCGAGCGCGAGCCCATATCCCGCGAGATCGGAGTCCCGCTGATCGTCGTGGACGGGGCGAACGTGGTGGGCTCCGTCCCGGACGGCTGGTGGCGCGACCGGGCGGGCGCGGCCGTCCGGCTCCGCGACAGCCTGGCCACGGTGCCGGCGGCCGGCCTGGCCGACCTGCCGGGGCCGGTCGAGGTGGCGCTCGTCGTCGAGGGCCGGGCGCGCGACATCCCGGCGGGTCCCGGCCCGGTCCGGGTCGTCCGCGCCGCCGGCTCCGGCGACGACACGATCGTCGAGCTGGCCGCCGCGGCGTCCGGCCGCCGGGTCGTCGTGGTCACCGCCGATCGCGGCCTGCGGCAGCGGGTGACGGCGCTCGGCGCCGAGGTGCGCGGCCCGTCCGCGGTCCCCCGCTGACCCATCCGCGTGTGAAGTTCAGGCGCGGAGCGAACCCCAACTCCACACGCACAACCGGAACACCCCCAGCGTGTGGAAATAGGGCACGGAGCGAACCCCAACTCCACACGCACAACCGGAACACCCGCAGCGTGTGGAAATAGGGCGCGGAGCGAACCCCAACTCCACACGCGTGGTGGTGGTGTCGGGACCGTGGGGACTCCAGGTGCGGGGCGCGCCCCACGTCAGCACACTGTGCGGGCGGGCGTGTGCCACGGGCGAGTGGATCTATCGGGGCCCCGGCGACGCCCCGGAACACGCCATGATCCACAATGGACGCGGCGATCACCAGGGCGGATCGCTCGTCCGGCGCTACGTCCACACCGAACACCGGATACCCCGGGCTCTGCCAAATTGGGGCATCCGAGGACGGCCGGGCGAGAATCGGGCGGTAGGCTGCACAGCAAGCAAGAGTTTCGTACAGGAGGCTGCACGGGTGGCCAGTGTCGCCGAAGTCAGAGCTGCCGTGGACGCCGCTCTTCAGCAGGTCTCCGAGGGCCAGGCGGCGATCGAGGCGGCTCGGCAGCGGATCGGCGAGGCGCAGCAGAGCCTCGCGGCGGCCCTCGACGGCAGCGCCAGCGACCTGGTCGGCGCGGCGCACGCCTCACTCTCGCAAGCGGATCAGCAGTTGGAGGAGTGCCTGGGCGCGACGTTCGTGGCAGTCGAGCAGGCACAGACCTACACGGCGCAGCTCTGACGCGATGTCGCTGCTGCAGGAGCTCGGCGCCCAGCTTCGCGCCACGTCGGACGAGCTACCCACCGGCCTCGTCACGGCCGCGATGGAACGACTGCGCAACGCCACCGAGATTCTGAACTGGGTTCGCGAGCAGTCCGTCGACGATCTGGGCGTACCGATGCTGGGAAATGCCACCGAGCACGCGGAACGCGCGGCAGCGGCCCTGCGGGCCACGCAGGACGCGATCGAGGCCTATCTGGCGGCGATCGGGCTGGCCGGGACGCCCGGGGCCGCGCCCGGTCAGGAGTGGCGGGCCGCCCTGCGCGAGGACGACCGCCCGACGGCGGAGGCGCCCGGCCCGGCGGAGAAGCCCGAGGCGCTCGGCCCCTGGTGGCAGCAGCGCGTCGCACAGCTGACCGGCGAGCCCGCCCCGGAGAAACAGCAGCCACCGGAGCAGACCGGCACGCCCGAGCTGCTGCGGCGGGTGGCCGCCGGGGTGCGGGCCGGCGACCGCGCCCGCCTCGGCCGGGAGCTGCACGCGGTGACCGCGTCGACCGGGCTGGGCCTGTCCGCGGTGACCGCGCCGGTGCTGCACCGCCTCGCCGGCGACCTGCTCGGTCACGAGCCGCGCCCGGAGGACGTGCCCCGGCTGCGCAGCGCGGCCGAGTCCCGGGTGCGGGCGCTGCTGCCGGGCACGCCCCCGGCGGTGCTGGAGACGCTGATCGGCCGGATCTGCCGGGCGCCGGTCAAGGAGCAGCCGCGCGGCGGCACGGCGGCGGACCCGGCCACGGATCCGGCGGGCAGCGGGCACCCCGCGGGCAGCCCTCACCCCGCCGACAACGCGGTGACCGCGAGCGTGCTGACCGGGGTGCTGCTCGCGCGGCTCGGCCGGGACGCCGCGGCCCTGAACCCGGACGCACCGGAGCCGGTGCGCCGGCCGACCGAGGCGGACGAGGACCGTCGATGAACAAACCCCCGCTTCCCAAAATGGTAGGAAATGGCTGAATCCACCAAGCAGCGGGTCATGGAGATCCGGGCCGGCCTCTCGCACGCGCTCGGGGCGGCGCAGACCGCGCTGGAGATCGCCCAGCAGGCGGCGGCCGCCGCGGACGAGCGCCGCCGTCGTGTCACCGGCGCCGTGACGGCCCGGCGGCGGAAGCTCGCGGCGGCGCGGGACGAGCGGATCTCCGAGATCGACGAGTGGCACGACACCGAGCTGGCGGCGCTCGCCGGAGCGGCCGCCGCGGCGGCGGACCGGGCCGCGCCCGGCGCGGCCGGCGAGCCCTGGCACAGCTGGGAGCCGACCCCGCTGCCGCGGGCGGCCGAGCTGCGGGTGGGCCGGCTGCTGCTGCCGGAGGCGCCGATACCGCACCCGGAGCGCACCCGGCGGGCCGAGACCGGTCCGTGGGCGACCGCGCCGGGCACGCCGCGGGAACCGGCGCCGGAGGGCCCGGCGGCGGACGGCCTGGCGCCAGAGGGCCCGGCGACGGAGGTGGCCGACCCGCCGGAGGTGCCGGCGCTGGTCCCGCTGCTCGACCACGGGCACATCGTGATCGGTGGCGACGACCGGCTCGCCGACGAGCTGGTCGCGAGCTTGCTGCTGCGCGCGCTCGGGACCAGCGAGCCCGGCCGGGTGCGGATCATCGGGTACGACCCCGAGCACCTCGGTGGCGGACTGGCCGGCTTCGCCCCGCTCGCCGGTGCGGGCGTGCTCACCTTCTCCGGGCCGAGCGAGCTGCCCGGTCTGCTGGAGGACCTGGTCGGCCACGTGCGCCGGATCAACGAGAAGGTCCTCGCCGGTGAGTACACGTCCCTGCGCGAGCTGCACGCGGCGACCAAGCGGCGGCCGGAGCCGTGGCGGGTGGCCGTGCTGCTCGGCGCGCCGGAGCTGTCCCGGCACGAGCGTTCCCAGCTGGACCGGTTGCTGCGCTCCGGCGCCGCCTGCGGGGTGCACCTGGTGATCCGCGGGATCGCCGTCGATCCGGGGCCGGGCATCGAGTTCGTGCACGCGGCCGCCGGTGACGACGCGCGCGTCTCCGGGGCCGGTGACCTGCCGGTCCGCCTGGACCGCGGCCCGTGGCCGGAACTGGTCACCGCGACCTGCCGGCAGATCGCCGAGACGGTCGCCGCCGGTCCCGCCCCGGTGGCGCTGGACAGCCTGCTGCCGGAGCCCGGCGACGAGTGGCGGCAGAGCTCGGCGGCCGCGCTGACCGCGCCGCTCGGCGACAGCCCGCAGGGCTCGCCGGTGCAGGTGACGCTGAGCGACTACCCGCCGCACGCGCTGATCGCCGGGCCGTCCGGCACCGGCAAGACCAACTTCATCTACGCCTGGCTCGGGGCGCTCGCCGCCCGCTACTCCCCCGAGGAGCTGGCGTTCTACCTGCTCGACTTCAAGGAGGGCGTGTCGTTCGCCCGGTTCGCGCCGGGCCGGCGGGACCCGAGCTGGCTGCCGCACGTCCGGCTGGTCGGGGTGAACGTCAACACCGACCGGGAGTTCGGGCTCGCGCTGCTCCGGTTCCTCAGCGGTGAGCTGCGCCGGCGGGCCGACGCGGCGAAACAGCACGAGGTGACGAACCTGGCCGAGCTGCGCGCCGAGGACCCGGAGGGCTCGTGGCCGCGGATCGTCGCGGTGGTCGACGAGTTCCAGGTGCTGCTCGCCGGCCGGGACGCGGTCGCCGCCGAAGCCGTCGACCTGCTCGAGGACCTGGCCCGGCGGGGCCGCTCGCAGGGCATCCACCTGGTCCTCGCCAGCCAGGACATCTCCGGCATCGAGGCGCTCTGGGGCCGTCCCGCGCTGGTCGCCCAGTTCTCGCTGCGGATCGCCCTGCCCAAGGCCCGCCGGGTGCTCGCCGAGCAGAACAACGCCGCCGACACGCTGCCCCGGTACCACGCCGTGGTGAACGCCGACTCCGGCGCCGCCGAGGCGAACCGGGTGGTGCGGGTGCCCGCCGCCGGCGACCGGGACCAGTGGAGCGCGTTGCAGCACCGGCTCTGGCGCCGGCGGCCGGCCGAGCTGGGGCCGCCCCGGCTCTTCGACGGCGACGTGGTGCCGCGGCTCGCGGAGAGCCCGGACTTCCGGGGGCTGCGGGCGTCCGAGTCGCCGGCCGCCCCGATCGCCCTGCTCGGCGAGACCATCGACGTGACGGCACGCTCCGCGCGTACCGTGCTGCGCCGTGCGCCGGGCCGCAACCTGGCCGTGCTCGGCACCCGGGTGGACGAGGCCTGCGCGGTGCTCGCCACCGCCGGCCGCTCGCTGGCCGCCCAGTTCCCGCCGGAGGGCGCCCGGTTCTCGGTGGTCTGTCTCGACCAGGACGCCCGGGCCGCCGCCGAGGCGCTGCACGCCCGCCTGCCGGAGTGCGGCTGGTACGACACCGAGAACGTGGACTGGCTGCTGGAGGACGCCGCCGCCGAGGCGACCGCCGCGTGGCCGGCGGACCGGCCGCACTTCATCCTGATCTACGCGGCGGACGCGCTGCCCGGTGGCCGGACCGCCGCCGATCAGCTGCGCACCGTGCTGCGGCAGGGCCCGGAACGGCGCCTGCACGTGCTGGGCTGGTGGCGCGGGGCGGGTCTGCTGCGGGACAGCCTGGGCGGGCAGGCCTCCCGGACCGACCCGATCGGCGCCTGGGTGGCGCTGGACGTGCACGGCAGCGAGCTCGCGCCGTACTACCCGGGCACCGGGGCGCCGAACTGGTACCCGCGCCCGTGGCGAGCCCTGCACTTCGACCGCTCGGTGCACCGGGGCGCCGAGGTCATCATCCCTTACGGAACCTCATGAGCGAACTGCAGCCGTCCGACTTCGAGCGGGCCGACTACCGTACCGTCCTGCGCCGTCTCACCACGCTGGACCAGCGCGCCGCCGGGCTGCGCGAGGAAGCCGAGCGGTGGCACGCCGAGCGGGCCGCGTCCGCGTCCGAGGCGGTCCGGGCCACCGAGGACGAGGTACGCGAGGCGCGGGCCGCCGTCCGCGAGGCGCAGCGCGCCCTGGAGGCGGTGGACGCCCGCGCGGCCGGGCTCTGGTCGGAGTTCGTGCACCGGGTCGGCCCGGCCGCCGAGCGCTGGGGACGGACCCTGCCGCCGGCCAGCATCCCCCGGCAGCGCACCGAGCGGGACGCCCAGGACTACCTGGACGAGGTGGAGACCCGGGTGAAGTACACCGCTCCGGCACGGCCGCTCACCGGCGGCACCCAGGTGCTCTTCGGGCTGCTCGGGTTCTCCGGCGGCGTGCTCGGGGTGATCGGGAACACCCTTCTGCGGCAGACCGGCGCGGCGGCCGGCGGGGACTGGCAACAGGCCGCGCCGGTGGTGGCGCTGCTGGTGCTGCTGGTCTGCCCGGTGCTCGCGGTGGTCACCGCGAAACTGTTCGCCGACCGGCGCGGGGTGGGCCTGGACACGGCGGCCGTCGCCACGGTGCTGACCACCGGGCTGGTGACGGCCGGCCTGCTCTTCACCGCTGTCCAGTTCAGTCAGCAGGCGTGACGGCACGGCTCAGCCTCTGACCGCCAGGGCCTCGGTCAGCAGGCGGCGGGCCAGGACCAGGCGGTCCGCGTCGTCGCCCAGGGGCAGGTCGCCGACCCGGTGCGGCGCGCCGTCCAGCGCCAGCCGGACGGCCGGCACGCAGGAGGCGGGGAAGGTCACCGTCCGGACCGGCGAGCGCAGCTCCCCGTCCGGGGTCAGCGTCCAGCGCAGGCCGGGGCGGGCCACTATCGCGTCGGCCGGGGTGAGCGACGCCGCGTCGTCCAGCTGGGCCAGCGGGCTGATCGGGGCGGGGCGGGCGGACGGCCAGGAGCGGGCACGCAGCCGGTCGGCGACGGCGGCCGGGCCGGCCTCGGCCGTGGTCAGCCAGTCCCGCAGGGCGGCCACGGTGGCGCTCAGCTCCGGCGCGATCGCCTCCGGGTCGGACACCTCCAGGCCGTACGGCAGCGTGGCGCGCAACGACGGCTCGGCGGACGCGAGGGCCAGCAGCTCCTCGACGAGCGCGTACCGGGTCAGACCCCGTACCCCGGCGGTGATGTGCAGGGAGCGGCCGCCCAGGGACCGGGCCGAGTGCAGCCAGCCGCGCGGCAGGTAGAGGGCGTCGCCCGGTTCCAGGACGACGTCGAGGGCCGGTTCGCCCGCCGCGGTGGCGGCCACCTCGTCGGCCCGGCCGCCCCACGGCTGGCGTTCCAGGGGGTCCTGCAGCACCGGCGGGTGCACGCACCACCGTTTGACGCCGTCGGCCTGGAGCACGAAGACGTCGTGGGTGTCGTAGTGGGTGGCGAAGCCCTGGCTGCCGGGCGGGGTGAGGTACGCGTTGAGCTGCACCGGGCGGTTCAGCTCGGCGCCCAGCTCGCCGGCGAAGGCGATCAGCGGCGGCCAGAGCCGGTGCAGGCCCTGCAGGACCAGTGTGGCGCCGGCGGCGTACAGGCGCATGGCCCTCTCGTCGAGGACCTGGTCGGTGATCTCCGCACCGGCGCCGCCACCGCCGGTGAACCGGCTCGGCGGCAGCACCTCGCCGTCGCGCGCCACCCGCAGGAACGGGGTGCGCAGGCCACGCCGGCTGAGCAGCTCGTCGACGGCGGCCGGGGAGAGCAGGTCGGTGAAGCCGTCCGGGCCGCCGAGGCCGGCGGCCCGGGACAGCAGCGGCGCACGGCCCCAGACGGTGTCCGCGAACGTCGCCGGTTCCACCGCGATGACACGGGAGAGTGCGGTCATCCGGCGGCGCCGTCGGCACCACCGTCCCGGCCGGACGGGTTCGCTCCCCCGTCGGCCGGGCCCTCACCGCCCGCGCCACCGTCCGCTCCGCCGTCCCGGCCGGACGGGTTCGCTCCCCCGTCGGCCGGGCCCTCACCGCCCGCGCCACCGTCCGCTCCGCCGTCCCGGCCGGTCGGGTTGGCGCCGCCGTCCGCCGGGCCCTCGCCGTCGTGGCCGGCCGGATCCGAGCTGATGATCTCTTGATCGCTGAGCCCCATGACTGCCCCCTTTAAAACGAAATATCAGGACAACTTGGGTACCCGCGATGATCAGGTCTAATCTGCCGGACGAGCGGGTATCCGGGCGTCATGCTCTGGATCGGGACCTCCGGATGGCAGTACCGCGACTGGCGGCCCGCCAAGGGCGCGGACGACACCGGCTACCTCTATCCGGGCGGCCTGCCGCAGCGGCTCTGGCTGGAGCACTACGCCGCCCGGTTCGACGTGGTGGAGGTCAACAACGCGTTCTACCGGCTGCCGGAGCGGGACACGTTCGCGAAGTGGCGGGACACCACCCCGGACGGCTTCCGGTTCGCGGTGAAGATGAGCCGGTACCTGACCCACATCAAACGCCTGAAGGAGCCGGCCGAGCCGGTGGCCCGGTTCCTGGACCGGGCGAGCGCGCTCGGCGACAAGCTCGGACCGGTGCTGCTGCAACTGCCGCCGACGCTGCAGGCGAACCTGACGGCCCTGGACGAGACGCTGAGCCGGTTCCCGCCGGAGGTGCGGGTCGCGGTGGAGCCCCGGCACGAGACCTGGTTCACCCGCGACTGCGAGGACCTGCTGCGACGGCACGGCGCCGCGCTCTGCTGGGCCGACCGGCGCGGGCGGCCGGTCACGCCACTGTGGCAGACCGCGGACTGGGGTTATCTGAGATTCCACGAGGGAGGCGGGCGGCCCTGGCCCCGATATGGACGTCAGGCGCTGCAGTCGTGGCTCGACCGGATGACCGTACCCTCGGAGACCTTTGTGTTTTTCAACAATGACCCCGGGGGCGCGGCAGTGGTCGACGCTGCCGTGCTCGCCCGGCTGGCCGCGCGAAACGACCGGGAAATCAGCCGGGTGCCGACGATGAAGCAGCGCTCCCATTCTTAGGTGGCGCGCCATTCCCGGACAATGGCGAAATGCCTTTTCCGGAGCCGGCCGAGATCGCACCGGCTCCGGGGAAAGGAATCAGCTCGCCCGGCGTTCGCGCACCGCCTTGCAGTTCACACACGTGGTGGCGGACGGGAAGACCTCCAGCCGCTCCACCGGAATCGGGTGCGAGCAGCCCTCACAGTTGCCGTAGGTGCCGTCCTCCAGGCGCTGCATGGCGTGCTCCGCCTGGGTACGCCGCTCCAGCAGGGTCCGCAGCAGCGAGGTGGCCGCGTCGCGCTCCGCCGTCTTGGATCCACTGTCGGCCTGGTCGTCGCCGGCCGCGTCGCCGATCTCGACGAGCCTGAGTCGATGGTTCTGCGCTGCGGCTTCCTCGTACTCGGCATTGAGTTCGTCGAACCGGCTGCGCAGGATCACCCGGATCTGCTCGATCTCCTCGGTCGAACGCGCCTTGACCGCGCCCGCGCCCTTACCCGCAACAATCGCTCCGTTGACGAGCATGCAGTCCCCCTGCCTTCCCTCAGCCCAGCCGGCGGTATCGGCCCCGTGTCGTCCTCGACCCGGGTCCGGCTCGGTGGAGCCGGACGATACCCACCGCCGGAGATCCCAAACGGGACCCCCGCGAAAAAGTAACCGGAGCATAACTGTCAGTGGTTGAATCCGCCACGGACTCGGCAAGCGGGTCTTGTGCCGAGGCTCACCCCGGTTCATCTCTCCAGGACGATGGCGGGGCGTCTCGGGTCGTCCACCCGCACGACGACGTCGGCGAACGTCTCCGGGGCGACCTCTTCGGCGTACCGGCGGAAGGCGGGCAGGGTCCAGCGCTGATCGTCGCCGGTGCGGCGCTCCAGGGCCGCGGCGGACAGCTCAAGGTGGACGGTGAAGTCGAACGGCAGGCCGGATCCGAGCAGCAGCGGGCCGCTGACCAGCACGATCGCGGCACCGGGCAGCTCCTGGTACGGCTGCCGCGCGGACCTGTCCCGCCCCGCGTCCCAGAGCCGGGTCAGGATCCGCCCGGACCCGTCCGGCGCGGCCGGCACCAGCAGCTCCCGGGCCAGGCCGGCCTCGTCGAACCAGCCGTTGTAGAACGAGTCCGGATTGGTCCGCCCGAACTCCAGGCGCAGCGACGCGGGCCGCAGGAAATCGCTGGTGGCGACGCGGACCACGGGCCGCCCGCGGACCCGCAGCGGATCGGCCAGCGCGCCGGCGAGACGCGCCGGATCAGCGGCATCGGGGCCGTCCACGGCCACCCGAATCCTAGTGTCGGATTCCCGACTGGCGAGGCGATCCGCCAGATCTTCCACGAGGCCCTCGAACGAGACCGGAACGACGCGCATGCGTCAATGATCACTCGTGCGGCAGGACGGTTATGTTCGCGTCGTCGGCCAGCCGGTAACCGACACCGTAGACCGTCGTGATCGCCGGGACGTTCGCGCCGAGCTTGAGCCGCAGCCGCCGCACGTGCACGTCCACGGTCCGCTCTCCGGCCCGCTCGTAGCCCCAGACGGCGGCCAGCAGCTGCGTGCGGGAGAAGACCCGCCGGGGCCGCTCGGCGAGGTACAGCAACAGATCGAACTCCAGCCGGGTGAGCGGCAGCGCCGCACCGTCGAGCAGGGCCTGCCGGGAGCCGGTCAGCAGCCGCACCTCGGGGCCGGCGGCGGACGGTGGCTCGGCCGGCTCGATGGCGGCGGCCGGCTCCACGGTCACCGTGCCCTTGCTCAGCTCGACCAGCTCGCGGACGGCGCTGAGCAGTTTGTGCGCCTGTGGCGAGACGGCGTCGCCGGTCAGCGGAATGGCCAAGGTCACGGTCAGCGCCGGCTCGGCGGGACGGCGGCCCGGGCCACGGCCCGGTCCGGCGGAACGGCGATCGGCACGCGGCGACAATGCGCTGCCCGGCATTGATTCATCCCCCAGAATTTGCTGCGGCAAGCGAATACAACTGATCACTGTGCGTAAACGCGGACGATATTTCCCTTCCGCCGGTTCGCGGGTCAAGTCGCCAACCACACTGTGGGAAAGACGTTCCATATTGTTCATCGTCACGGAAACGTATTCCGGTAACGCTTTCTTGCAACCTCATTAAAGATTGCCGAACGGCATGCACGGGTACGCACACCGGCGTGGCTGAGCTTGACGAAGAGACCCTGGCGTTCGCGCACCGCATGTTCGATCTGGCACGTTCCGGTGACCCGGAACTGGCCGCCCAGGTGGCGGCCGGGCTGCCGGTGAACCTGACCAACGACAAGGGGGACACCCTGCTGATCCTGGCGGCCTACCACAACCACCCGGCCACCGTGACGGCCCTGCTGCAGCTGGGCGCGGACCCGGACCGGGTCAACGACCGCGGGCAGACGGCGCTCGGCGCGGCGGTGTTCCGGAAGAACCAGGAGACGGTGAACGCACTGCTGGCCGCCGGCGCGGATCCCCACGCCGGACGGCCCTCAGCGGTGGAACTGGCTGAGTACTTCAACCTGCCGGAGGTCAGCCTCCGGACGTGAGGCGGCGGCCCACGGCGGCGATGAGCCGGTCCAGCTCGGAGCCGAACGGGTTGTCGTGCACCAGGTACGTCCAGGTGGCGCTGGGCCGGACGATCTCGGCACGGTCGGGCTGCCAGCCGTCGGTGAGGTCGACCTCCTCGAACGTCTCGATGGTGCGCGCCTCGACCCGGGTGAGCAACTCCTGGAACGCCGGCACGGCGGCCCGGTGGAACTCGTCCAGCGGGTCCAGCTTGCCGAGGGCCCGCAGGTGCACGCCCTCCCGGACCTCGGAGAGGAACGCGAGGTGGTCAGCCCAGAGCCGGTCCAGGTGGTAGAGGGCGATCGCGCGGGCCGCGTCGGAGAGGACGTCCTCGTCGGTCTCCTTCGCCTTCTCCGCCGATTTCTCCAGCAGCATGATCGCGGCGACCTCGGAGGTGAGCAGCCGCTCCCGGCGCTCGGCCAGCAGCAGGCGCTGCTGCTCGATGATCTGGCTGTACCGCCAGGTGTTGCGGTGGATCTCGTAGTTGACGCCCTCGGCGACCCGCTGGGCGTGCTCGACCGCGTAGTCCACCTGCGGGTCGTGCACCACGCCGTCCATGTCCATCCGCGGCGAGGACGGGACGATGTCACCGGCGTGCCGGGTGACCAGCTCGTCCTCGAGGCTCACGAAGAAGACCGAGGCGCCCGGGTCGCCCTGCCGGCCGGCCCGGCCACGGAGCTGGTCGTCGACCCGGCGGCTGTCGTGCCGGCCGGCGCCGATCACGTAGAGGCCGCCGAGCTCGACCACCCGCTCGCGGTCGGCCTCGTCGCTGCCGCCGAGGCGGATGTCGACACCACGGCCGGCCATCTGGGTGGAGACGGTGACGGCGCCGAGCGCGCCGGCCTCCGCGATGATCGCGGCTTCCTCGGCGTCGTTCTTCGCGTTCAGCACGTTGGCGGGCACGCCGGCCTCCGCCAGCTGGCGGGCCAGGGTCTCCGAGGCCTGCACGTCCAGGGTGCCGATCAGCACCGGACGGCCCTTCTCGTGCGCGATCTTGATTTCCTCGACCAGGGCCTCGTCGCGCGTGTCGTGCGCCGAGTAGATCCGGTCCGGGTCGTCCTCGCGGATGTTCGGCGTGTTCGGCGGGATGACCGCGACCTCGAGCTTGAAGTACTCCCGGAGCTGCTCGCCGACGTGCACCGCTGTCGCGGTCATGCCGCAGACCGTCTTGTAGAGCGCGATGAACGCCTGCACGGTGATCGTGTCGAGGACCTCGCCCTCGGCGGTCGCGGACAGGCCCTCCTTGGCCTCCACGGCCGCCTGCAGCCCGTCCGGCCAGCGGCGGCGCTGGGCGACCCGGCCGCGCATCTCGTCGATCAGCTCGACGCCGCCGTTGCGGACGATGTAGTCGACGTCGCGGCGCAGCAGCGCGTGCGCGTGCAGCGCGACGTTCAGCGCGGAGAGGTGCGCGACCTGCTCGTCGGCGTAGAGGTCGATGCCGCCGAGCTCCTCCTCGAGGTGCTTGAGCCCCTCGTCGGTGAAGGCCACGCTGCGGCCGTCGTCGGCGGCCTCGTAGTGCTTGCCGGCCCGCAGCCCGCGCATCAGGGCGGCGGCCTCGTGCACCGGGTCGCTCTCCACCGCGGTGCTGCCGGCCAGGACCATCGGCACCCGGGCCTCGTCGATCAGGATCGAGTCGGCCTCGTCGACGATGGCGGTCGCCAGGTCGCGCTGCACCCGGTCGGCCACGTCGGTGACCAGCTGGTCGCGCAGGTAGTCGAAGCCGGCCTCGCTGACCGAGACGTAGGTGACGTCCGCCGCGTACGCCTCGCGGCGCTCCTCCGGCGTCATCAGCTCGGTCACCCAGCCCACGGTCAGGCCGAGGAGCGTGTAGATCGGCTCCATCCAGGTGGCGTCCCGCTTGGCGAGGTAGTCGTTGACCGTGAGCACGTGCACCGGGCCGTGCCCGAGGCGGGTGTGCCCGTACGCCGCGAGGGTCGCGGTGAGCGTCTTGCCCTCACCGGTGGCCATCTCGGCGACCCGGCCGTCGAGCAGCGCCATCGCGCCGAGGAGCTGGACGTCGTACGGCCGCTGACCGATCGCCCGCCGGGCTGCCTCGCGGCCGATCGCGCAGATCTCCGCGTAGTCGTTCGCCTCGCGCGCCGCGTCGGTCAGCGCCGCGTCGTCCAGTTCCTTCAGCGCGTCCTCGCGCGCCTCGATCGCGCCGAGCCGCTTCGACAACGGCGCGAGGTCCACCGTCGTGCCCGGGCGCTGCAGAAACTTCCGGACACGGCTCTTCAACCGCTGCGACACTCCCATGGCGCGCAACGGTACTTCATTTCCGCCCCTCTCAGGCGGCGGACCTCCGCCGGGCCGTCAGAAGGAGAGCACCACCTGCAACTCCTGGCGCTTGCGCTCGGCGAGGTCGCTGAGGACCGCGGGCCCCTCGGCGAACGGCACGACCGCTGTCACCAGGTGTTTGCGGATCGCGTCGCCGTCGGCGCGGAGCAGGTCGAGGGTGGCGGCGGAGAGCCGTTCCCGGTCCCAGGAGTGCGCCAGGCCGCGCGGCACCCGGCCGATCTGCGCGCAGCGCACGCCGAGGCCGTTGTGGTGGAACTCCTCGCCGAGCCGGACCTCGTCCGCGCCGCCCGGGTAGAACGCCAGGTCGATCACGGTGCCCTGGGGCCGGAGCAGGCGCAGACCCAGATGCAGCGCGGCGGCCTGGCCCCGGCACTGGAAGACCACGTCGGCGCCGCGGTCGCCGTCGGCGTGCCGCCAGCGGGTCTTGAGGGTGACCGCCGGGTCGTCCGCGTCCGGGCCGCTGTCCAGGGTCTCCAGACCGAGGGCCTCGGCGACCGCGCGACGCTGCGGCGTGGGGTCCAGCACCACCACCGAGGCGGCCCCGTGCTGGCGGGCGAGGAGGGCGGTGAGCAGGCCGACCACGCCGGCGCCGACGACCGCGACCCGGGCGCCGAGGACGCCGTCGCCGAGCGAGCGCACCGCCGGGCCGAACCGGTCGGCCGCCGCGTGCAGCAGGCCGTTCGCGCAGATCGGGCCCATGTGGGCGGCGTAGATGCCGAGCAGCGGGTCCAGCCCGTCGGGCAGCACCACCACGCGGTCGCGCAGGGGATCACCGACGTAGCCGGTGCGGTGGCCGTAGGTCATCGCCACCACCGTCCCCTCCCGGTAGGCCGGCGTGCGGCTCTCCTGGATCCGGGCCACCTCCATGTACCCCAGCCGGTTCACCGGGTAGGCCTGCTCGGGCGGCGCGCCGAACAGGCCGAGCGCGGTGTCGAAACCGGCGTGCAGCGCCGGGTTGGTGCCCTTCAGGAACGTCAGCTCGGTGCCGGCCGAGATGCCGCTGAACAGGGTGCGGACCCGGAAGCCGCCGTCCGGGACCGCCTCGCCGGGAACCTCGGCGATCTCGACCCGGCCAGGCGCCGCGACGATCAGGTTCTGCTCCTTCTCAGACACGCGCGGCCTCCGGGTGGGGCACGGCGATCGGGCGGCCGGCGGCCACCGACTCGGCCACGGCCAGGGCCACCTCGTGGGTACGGAGGGCTTCGGCGTACGGGACACGGACGTCCTCCGCCTCACCCCGCACCGCCGCGACGAACGCCCGGTCGACAGCGGTGTGCGCGCTCACCGGATCACAGGTGATCACCTCGGCGCCGTTGCCGTCCCGGACCACCAGCTCGCTCTCGGTCAGCGCCAGCGCCAGCCCGTCCGCGTACACCTCCAGGCCGGCCCGCTGCTTCCAGCCCAGCACACAGGTGGCCGCCAGCGTCCCGACCGCGCCGGAGGCGAACCGCAGCACCGCGGTGGTGGCGCCGTCCACATCGGCGTCCGGGGCCTCCGGTGGCGTCCCGTTGCCGTAGGCGAACACCTCGTCCACCTCGCCGCCCAGGTGCCGGGCCAGGTCGATGACGTGGGCCGCCTGCTCGACGACCGGGCCGCCGGACTTCTCGGCACGCGCCCACCAGGCGACCGGGGGCACCTTGTCGAGCCAGGCGCCACTGATCAACCGGATCGGCCGGCCGGCGAGCAGCTCCCGGGCACGCTCGACGACGGGCAGGTACCGCCAGTGGTGGCCGACCGCGGTCAGCAGGCCACGCTGTGCGACGAGATCGGCGATTTCACGCGCCGTGTCTCTATTGATCGAAATGGGCTTTTCCACAAACATCGGCAGTCCGGCCGCGACTACCGCACGCTCGGCGTCACCGTGCGCGAACGGCGGCACGCAGACGTAGACGGCGTCCGGACCGGATTCGATCAGGTCCGCGACGCTGCCGTACACCTGCGCGCCGACGTCGCCGGCCAGGCGCGCGGCGGCCTCCGGCACCACGTCGGTCACCCCGGTGACCTGCGTGTCCGGCAGCCCGGACAACACCCGGGCGTGCCGCTGCGCCACCCCTCCGGCGCCGATCAGACCGATTCGCGTCATCGTCACGTGCTCCCCGTCCGTCATACAGGTCAGTTGCGGACCGATGGATATCCCGACGCCCAGATCCCAAACTCTCCACGGAGGAGCACACCTCTGCGCATTCGTTCGGTAACCGACCGGAAAGATTGGTAAAGCCGCGTACTGGGAAAGGCTGGGCCCGCCGGAAGATCGCGAACTTGGGGGAACGCTGATGTGGCATTCGCACGAGACCGCCTCACCGATCGTCGAGGCGTGGACGACATATCGGACCGGCCGGGCGTCACAGTGGACAGCCCGGCAACTGGCCGCCGCGAAGAAGGGCGCCGGGGTGAGCGTGGTCATCCCGGCCCGCGACGAGCAGGCCACCATCGGCGCGATCGTCGCCACGATCCGCCGTGAACTGATCGAGAAGGTCCCGCTGGTCGACGAGATCGTCGTCGTCGACTCCCGCTCCACCGACGCCACCGCCACGGTGGCCCGCCGGGCCGGCGCCCGGGTGGTCAGCCAGGACCGGCTCACCCGCGGGCTGCCCCGGATGGAGGGCAAGGGCGACGCGCTCTGGGCCGGGCTGGCGGCCAGCACCGGGGACGTCGTCGCGTTCGTCGACGGCGACCTGCGGGAGTTCTCCGCGCACTTCGTCACCGGGCTGCTCGGGCCGCTGCTCACCGAGCCGGACGTGGAGTTCGTGAAGGGCTTCTACCACCGCCCGCTGGTCGGCCCGGCCAGTGTGGAGACCGACGGTGGCGGCCGGGTCACCGAACTGGCCGCCCGGCCGCTGCTCAACCTCTTCTTCCCGGAACTGGCCGGATTCGTCCAGCCGCTCGCCGGCGAGTACGCGGGACGCCGCCGCACCCTGGAACGGATCCCGTTCGTCTCCGGCTACGGCGTCGAGGTGGGCATGCTGATCGACCTGGTCGACCTGGTCGGCCTGGACGCGCTCGCCCAGGTGGACCTCGGCGAGCGCAAACACCGCCACCAGGGCACCGAGGCGCTCGGCCGGATGGCCGCGCAGATCATGGTGACCGCTTGGTCCCGGATGCACCGCCGCGGCCTGGTCACCGACCCGATGCCGCCGTCCACGCTGCTCACCCAGTTCCGCCGCGGCGTCGGCGACGCCCTGCCCAACCTGGACCGGCAGATCGCCGTCACCGACACCGGCGTGACCGAGCGTCCCCCGCTGGCCTCGCTCGACCGGGCGGTGGCCGCGTGAAGGTGCTGATGAACGCCGGCCCGTGGCTGCCGGTCCCGCCACCCGGCTACGGCGGCATCGAGAACATCGTCGCCGCGCTCGTGCCCGAGCTGCGGCGGCTCGGCGTCACGGTGATCCTCGCCAGCGTCGGCGAGAGCACCCTCGAGGCGGACGGCCGGGTGTCGATCTTCGACCGGGGGCAGTTCGACGCGATCCAGCGGCCGTACAACCAGGCGGTCGGCGTGGTGCAGGCACACCAGCACGCGGTGGTGCGGGCGCTGCGCGAGCACGGCGACATCGACCTGATCCACGACCACGTCGAGGCGGCCGGGCTGGTCACGCTCGCCACGCTCGGCGGCGACGCGCCGCCCGGCCTGCAGACCCTGCACTGGGACCTGCACAAGCATCCCGAGCTGTACGGGAGCTTCGACGGCGGCGGCCGGGTGTTCGTCAACGGCGTCTCCGCGTCCCAGCTGGCCCGGGCGCCGCAGGCCCTCCGGGACCACGCGATCGGGCACGTCCACCTCTCCACGCCACTCGCCGCGCAGCCGCCGATCGAGGTGTCCAAGGGCTCCTACGCTGTCGTCCTCGGCCGGATCAACCCGGGCAAGGGACAGGATCTGGCAGCCCGGCTCGCGCACACGCACGGGTTCGATCTGGTGCTGGCGGGGCCGGTCGGACCGTACCGGAACGCGGCGGAGCTCGCCGCCGCGGAGAGTGACCCGGCCGCCCAGCTCAACCCCGACGTGATCTTCTGGCGGGAGAAGGTCGCGCCGCACGTGGACGGCACGCGGGTGCGCTGGATCGGCACGGTGACCGGCCGCGACCGGGACCTGCTGGTGGCCGGGGCCCGCGCGGCGCTCTTCCCGCTGCGCTGGGAGGAGCCCGGCGGCACCGCCGTGGTGGAGTCGCTCGCGCTCGGCACCCCGGTCGTCGGCATCGCGCGGGGATGCTTGCCGGAACTGATCGAGGAGGGGACGACCGGCCTGCTCACCGACTCCGAGGAGGCGCTCGGCGAGCTGGTCGGCAAGGCCGTCACGGTCGATCCGCGGGACTGCCGGGCCGAGGCCGAACGCCGGTTCACCCCGGCGGTGATGGCGCAGGGGTACCTTTCCCTCTACGAACGGATCCGGAACCGGACCTGACGTTTGCCGGGCACCGGCCGGGGGCACCTCCAGCACGACATACGCGTAAAAGGGAGGCGGGACCGCATGCCCAGCCAGCTCGTGTGCCGGCCGGAGCGGGACCTCCCGGTGGCGGTGCTCACCGTCGGCGGGACCCTCGACCGGGTCACCGGCGACGCGCTGGGCACCGCGATCCGGCGCAGCCTCTCCATGTTTCCGGAACGGCTGCTGCTCGACGTGTCCCGGTTACGCATCGCCGACCCGCTCGCGCTCACCACGCTCGGCGCCGTGCTCTGCCAGACGGCGGAGTTCCCCGCGGTGCCGATCGTGGTGTGCGGGGCCGACCGGGCCACCCGGGACACCCTCGCCACGGCGCCGGACTGCGCCGGCCTGGAGATGGCCGGCGACTGTGCCGCCGCGCTCGCCGAGGCGGACGCGGCGCCGCACCCGCCCGGCATCCGGGTCCGGCTGCGCCCGGTTCCGGAGGCCTGCCGCCAGGTGCGCCACCTGGTCACCCAGGCGTGTGCCGCGTGGCACCGCTCGGACGCCACCGCGACCGCCGCCCTGGTCGCCACCGAGCTCGTCGCCAACGTGGTCCGGCACGCGCACACCACCATGCAGTTCACCCTGGGTTTGCGGGACGGGCGGCTCACCATGGCGGTCCGCGACGGCAGCCTGCGCATGCCACGCGCGCTCGACCCGTCGGTCACCGACGCGGGCGGGCGGGGCCTGCGCCTGGTCCGGGACCTCACCGACGCCTGGGGCGTGCTCCCCACATCTGGCGGCAAGGTGGTCTGGACCCAGCTCGCCACCGGAGCCGCCGGATGACCGGAGAACATCGGGATGTGGTCGCGGTCGGCGCCTCCGCCGGCGGCGTCGAGGCGCTGCGCGCCCTGGTCGCCGGCCTGCCACCGGACTATCCGGGTGCGCTGCTCGTGGTTCTGCACGTCCCGCGGGACGCGCCGAGCGCGCTGCCCCGGATCCTCAGCCGCAGCGGGCCGCTGCCGGCCTTCCTGGCAGAGGACGGCGAGCCGGTGCAAGCCGGCCACATCTACGTCGCACCCGGTGATCATCACCTCCTGATGCTCGACGGCCACCTGCGGCTCAGCCGCGGGCCGGCCGAGAACGGCCACCGTCCCGCCATCGACCCGACGTTCCGTTCGGTGGCGCGGGCCGTCGGCCGCCGGGCCATCGGCGTGGTGCTCTCCGGATCCCGGGACGACGGCGCCGCCGGTCTCGCCGCGATCGCCCGCCGGGGCGGCACGACCCTGGTGCAGGACCCGGGCGACGCCCTGCACGCGTCGATGCCGCGGGCCGCGCTCGACCAGCTGGATCCGGACCACGTCGCCCCCGCCGCCAAGATCGGTGGCCTTATCGCCGGGATCACCGCCATGGAGCTAGAGCCGGCGACACCGCCCGAAGCCGACCCCGTCCTCGACGCCGAGGTCGCCGCGGCCGACCTGTTGCCGATCACCAGCGACAAGCTGGCCCCGCCCGCCGGGTACGGCTGCCCGAACTGCGGCGGCAGCCTGTTCCTGATCGAGGAGCGCCCGGTCCCCCGGTTCCGCTGCCGGGTCGGGCATGCCTGGTCACCGGAGAGTCTCCTGGACGAGCAGGCCGAGGCACTGGAGAGCGCCCTGTGGATGGCCCTGCGCGCGCTGGAGGAGAAAGCCGCGCTGAGCCACCGGATGGCCGCGAGCCGGCCCGGGCGGCCGACCGGCGCCCGCTTCCTCGCCATGGCCGAGGACGCCGCGTCGGCCGGCACGACCCTGCGCGGTCTCATCGCCCAGCTCGGCTCCACCGCGCACACCGACCACGACCTCCTGGTGTCCGACGTGACCGATCCGCGCTGACGTACGGTAGCGTCCCGAGTCGTGCAAGGTACCGACCCGAACTTCGAGGCACTGCTGGCATATCTCAAGGAGGCCCGCGGCTTCGACTTCACGGGGTACAAGCGGTCCAGCCTGATGCGCCGGGTCAACCGGCGGATGAGCCAGGTGCAGGCCGCCGACTACCACGAGTACCTGGACTACCTCCAGGTCCACCCGGACGAGTTCACCGCGCTCTTCAACACCGTCCTGATCAATGTGACGGCGTTCTACCGGGACGCCGACGCCTGGGACTACCTGCGCTCCGAGGTCCTCGAGCCGATGGTCGCCGCCCGGCCGGCGGAGTCGACGATCCGGGTCTGGTCCGCCGGGTGCGCCTCCGGCGAGGAGGCGTACACCCTCGCGATGGCGCTCGCCGAGCTGCTGGGGCTGGAGCAGTTCCGGCAGCGCGTGAAGATCTACGCCACCGACGTGGACGAGGAACAGCTCAACGAGGCACGCCAGGCGTCGTACGGTGAGCGCGAGGTGCAGGCCCTGCCGCCGGAGATGGTGGAGAAGTACTTCGAGCCGGTCAACGGCAGGTTCGTCTTCCGCAAGGACCTGCGCCGGTCGGTGATCTTCGGGCGCAACGACCTGGTGCAGGACGCCCCGATCTCCCGGATCGACCTGCTCACCTGCCGCAACACGCTGATGTACTTCAACGCCGAGACCCAGGCGAAGATCCTCGGCCGCTTCCACTTCGCCCTGGCCGAGACCGGCGTGCTCTTCCTCGGCAAGGCGGAGATGCTGCTCAGCCACTCCGGCCTGTTCAGCCCGATCGATCTGAAGCGGCGCGTCTTCCGCCGCGTCCCGCGTTTCTACGCCACGCCCGGCGTGGCCCTGCCCGACCGGCCGGAGCCGGTCACGACCGGTGGAACCAGCCTGGACGAGCTGCGCGGCGAGGTCTTCGCGGCGAGTCCCCTGGCCCAGCTCGCGCTCACCCCCGACGGCACCGTCGCGCTCTCCAACCGGCAGCTGGAGAGCCTGTTCGGTGTCTCGTCCCGGGACATCGGCCGGCCGTTCCGGGACCTGGAACTGTCCTACCGCCCGGTCGAACTGCGCCGCTTCATCGAACAGGCCCAGATCGAGCGGCGACCCGTGCGGGTCAGGGACGTCGACTACCGCCGCGGCGCCGACTCCGTCCACCTCGAGGTGGAGATCATCCCGCTCAGCGGCGCGGACGGCAGCCTGCTCGGGGTCGACGTGATCTTCCACGACGTGACAGCGTCCCGCCGCCTCCAGGACGACCTGGAAGCGGCGAACCAGCAGCTCGAGGCGGCGTACGAGGAACTCCAGTCGACGAACGAGGAGCTCGAGACGACGAACGAGGAACTCCAGTCCACGGTCGAGGAGCTGGAGACCACCAACGAGGAGCTCCAGTCCACCAACGAGGAGCTGGAGACCATGAACGAGGAGCTCCAGTCCACCAACGACGAGCTGCAGACCATCAACGACCAGCTGCGGATCAGCACCGGCCAGCTGGACGAGGCGAACGTGTTCCTGGAGGCCGTGCTGACCAGCCTGCAGGCCGGCGTCGCCGTGGTCGACCCGGATCTGCGGGTCCGGATGTGGAACCGGCGGGCCGAGGATCTCTGGGGGCTGCGCTCCGGCGAGGTGATCGGGCAGCATTTCCTCAACCTCGACATCGGCCTGCCGATCGACCAGCTGCGGCCGCTGCTGCGCGGAGCGCTCGGGCCGGGTGGCTCCTCCGCCGAGACCAAACTCGAGGCGGTGAACCGGCGCGGGCGGCCCATCACCGTACGGGTAGCGTGCACCCCACTCAGCCGCCGCGACGGCGGTCCGGGCGACGCCGACGGGGCCATCGTGGTGATGGAGACCGCCTGACAGTTTTGTTCTGTCCGGGCGGGGGTATGCGGCGGTCCTCAGGGAAGGGCGGAAACCATGGCGGTCCACTGCGAGGTGCACCCCGAAGGCCAGCGCCTGACCGTGGCCGTGAACGGTCTGCTACGGCTCAGCGACAGCGTGCCGCTGCGCGAGAGGCTGCTGAAGTGTCTCGCCGAGCAGCCGGAGGCGCTCCTGATCGACCTCGGCGGCCTCCACGTGGACCAGCCGCTGGCACTCTCCGTCTTCACGGCGATCCTCCAGCAGGCCGCCCGGTGGCCGGGCACCCCGGTCCTGCTCCACAGCCCGCCACCACGCACCCGGGACCTGCTGATCAACGGCGCCTACCGGCAGCTCCCGCTCGTCGCGGACCGGGCGGCAGCCGAGGCCCGGCTCAGCGACGAGCGCCTCGTCATCCCGCAGATCCGGGACGACCTGCTGCCGGTGAGCGGCTCCACCCGGCACGCCCGGGACGTCGTCACCGACGCCTGCCTGCGCTGGGACCTGCCGGACCTGGTGGCGCCGGCCAGCCTGATCGTCACCGAGCTGGTGGCGAACGTGATCGACCACGCGCACACGATGATGGCGCTGCGGGTCTCGCTGCGAAAGCGGTATCTGAACATCGCTGTCCGGGACGGATCGGCTGATCCGCCGGAGCCGGGCGGGCCGCATCAGCCGCACTCGACGCACGGGCGCGGGCTCCTGCTGATCGACTCGATGGCGTACACCTGGGGCTGGCTGCCGACGGAGAGCGGCAAGGTGGTCTGGGCCGCCCTGCGCCGCGAGCCGTAGGCCCGCGGCGCGCTCTCCCGTCACCCGCTGCCCGTCACCGCTGTCAGCAGCGGCGCAGTACCGCCTCCAGGCCGGAGACCGCCAGAACCCGGGCGACGTACGGCTGGGCGCCGCTCACGCACAGATCCACCCGCGCCTCGCCGGCCGCCCGCACGGCCTCCACCAGCACCGCGACACCGCCCGCGTCGACCAGCGGCACACCGGAGAAGTCCACCACGACAGCGCCCGGCCCCGACTCGATCGCGTGCCGCAGGCCGATCCGCAGACGGTCCGCGGTGTCCCGGTCCACCTCGCCGCGGACCCGCACCACGATCGCCGCGTCCTCGTCCTCGACCAGCACCTGCATGCCGTGGTGCTGCGACGCCCGGGAATCGGCGCCCTCCCAGCGCGGCAAGGTGTCGCTGAGCATCGCCTCCCGCAGCCAGGCCAGCGCCCGGCTGAGCAGCCGGGAGACGTGCATCTGGGAGATGCCGAGCTCGGCGGCGATCTCCGCCTGGGTCCGGTTGCCGTAGAACCGCATCGCCAGCATCCGCCGTTCCCGGGCCGGGAGGCGCATCAGCAGGTCCGTCACGGTCAGCTTGTCGGTGACCGACTCCAGGTCGCCGTCGACGTCGCCGAGCAGATCACCGAACTCGGCCAGCCCGTCGCCGGTGACCGGCGCGTTCAGCGAGGCCGGAGAGTAACCGGCGGCCGACTCCACCGCCTCCAGCACGGCGGCTTCGCTCACCCTGAGGTGGGCGGCGAGCTCCGGGACCGTCGGGGTACGGGCCAGGGCGCTGGTCAGCACGGTCGAGGCGTGCCCGACCTCCAGGCTGAGATCCTGCACCCGGCGCGGCACGTGCACGCCCCAGGTGCGGTCCCGGAAATGCCGCTTCAGCTCACCCGAAATGGTGATCACCGCGTAGGCCGTGAAGGAGCCGCGCTCCGGGTCGTACCGGTCGATCGCCTTCACCAGGCCCAGCCGGGCCACCTGCTCCAGATCCTCCAGGTACTCGCCGCGGCCACGGTAGCGGCGGGCGAGCCGGCCGGCGAACGGCAGGCAGTACCGGATCAGTGTCTCCCGCAGGGCGTCCAGCTCCGCGGCGCTCGCGGTCTCACGGCGCTCCGCGAACCGCGTCGCGGCGGCGTCGAGATCCTCGAGCGTGTTGTCGGCGGCTTCGCCGACGGTATTGCGCGAGGTCATATCAGGCCTTTCCAGGACAAAATCCTGGCCAGTACGGCACGCGTCTCTCCATCGGCACGCTAGTGCCCCGGCCACATACGCTCCAAACACCGTCCGCCGCCGGTGTGCCGCGGGCCGTCCATCGGCGTGTCATCGCTGCCGGTTCCGCCGGGAGGGCAGCCCGGACGGAGCGCCGTGCGGATCACCATCGCCCTCAACCCCGCCGGTCGCTGCCGGTTCGGCAGTCCCGGACGGCGCGACACTCCCGGCCGGCGCGACACTCCCGGACGGCGCGGCGGCGCGGCCCGGCAGCCCGGAGGAGGATTCCGGTGCGGCCGGCGGGTTGTGCTGGCCCATGTCGGGGGCTTGCAGCGGAGGGCGGCCGGCAGGGTTGTGCTGACCCATGTCCGGCGCCTGGAGCGGCCGTCGCTTCGGCGCGGCGCCCGAGCTGAGCCCCGCGCCCGGCTGGGTAGCGCCCGGCTGGATAGCGCCCGGCGCTCCGGTTGCGGAGGCGGGTGGCGCCCCGGGCGGCTGGTGCTGGCCCATGTCGGGGGCCCGCAGCGGTGGACGCTTGGGGGCGGCAGCCGGGGAGCCGGGGGTTGCCGAGCTCCTGGGCAGACCGGAAACCGACAGGCCGGAGGCGGGGGCGGTGGGCTCCTGCGGCGCGGCCGATGCCGTCGGCATGGAGGGGGCCGGAGGCATGGCCGGCGGCGGGGACATGGCCGGCGCCACTGGCATAGCTGGCATAGCGGGCATAGCGGGCATCTGCGGGTTGCCGAGCAAGGGTGCGGCGCTGGGCAAGGGTGCGGCGCTGGGCTGCTGACGGTCGGCTTCGCGGGCCATCATGGCGGCGGAGGGCAGGAAGGACGACGGTTCGGGTTCGCCGAGGGACGTGCTCGCGGCGGCCGGGATGCCACGCGGCTCCGCCGGGATGCCACGCGGCTCCGCCGGGAGGCCGATGCCGGGCTGCCCGGCCGGTGACGCGTCCGCCGGGCGGGGCGAGCGCGGGAATCTCGGGGCGTCGAGAGGGCTGTTCTGCTGGCTGTAGAGCGGGGGCTGCCGCATCAGCTCGTCCAGATCGTCGAGCGAGGGCATGGCCGCCGCGGGACCGCCCGGCTGTTCCGGGAGCGGCTCGCCGGGGCCGGGGGCGATTCCGGAAGCCCCGGCGCTGAGGCCGGAACCGAGGATCGGAGCGCCCGCGGACATGGCCGGACCCGGCGTGGCCGACCCGGACATGGCCGGACCTGACACCGACGGACCTGACACGGACGGGATGGACGCGGACGGGCTGGACGCGGACGGGCTGGACACGGACGGGCTGGACGGGGATGGACCGGTCTGGGAAGGGCTGGCCGGCGGCAGGCCGGACAGCGAGGACTCGGTTTCGGAAATGCCGGAGTAGGACGCGGAGACGCCCGGCTGAGGGGCGGGCTGTCCCAGCGGCGGGCCGGGCGGCGTCCGGGGCAGCGAGACCCCCGCGTCGAACCGTCCGCCGTCGCCGGGTCCAGCCGGGGCGACCGATCCTCCCGGACCGATCGATCCCGCCGGGCCGAGCGATCCCGCCGGGGCGAGGGATCCCGCCGGGATGGCCGGGCTCGCCGGGGCGGCGGATTCTGCCGGGGCGGAGAGGGCGGGCGTCGGGACCGGATCGCCGTGGCCCACCACCGTGCCGGAGGGCTCGTCATCGGTGGCGGGGAGCCGCACGGCCGAGTCGGCGATCGGGTTCCACGGGGGGCGGACGGTGGCGCTCTCCCCCGTACCCTCCGCAGTCTGATCCTCGCTCTGTGGCAGCCATGGCGGGGACGCCGGGTTCGGCACCGGCGGAACGACGCCGGACGAGGGCTGAGCCGGCGGCGGCCAGGTGAGGCCGGGACCGGCGGCCGGGGAGGTCGGCGGGCTCCAGACCGGGGGCGCCTCCAGGCCGGGCACCGCCCAGGGTGGAGTGACCGACGCTCCAAGATCCGGCGGCACAAGATCTGGCGGCACAAGATCCGGCGGCACAAGATCTGGCGGCGAAACCGGCGGCCGGGACATGGGCTGCGGGGAAACCGGCGGGGAAACCGGCGGGCGGGCCGCCGCTGTCAGGCCGGACTCCTCGGCCAGCCCGGCGGCGACGAGCACCTCGGCGGCCGACTGGGCGGTCCGGCACGGCAGGCGTTCGCCGCAGGCCGGGCATTCCGTGACGCCCGGGCCGCCGGTGTGCGCCTCGACCATCTCGCGCGCGGTGCGTGCCAGCACGCTCTCCGGTTTCACGTACGCCTTCGTCGACGCCACTGGACTCCGCCCCCCATCGGCGGGTCGCACCGGGTGCACGCGACCCGAGTCCAGTTCACCCCGCCGGGCGTCCTGGCAGGGCCGGTTTCCGCAGATCGGCGCAAATCGCAGCGAAGCATCCCGTATCGGAGGTAAGCAGAGGTGTTGAGGAATCGTCGATTCACTCACGGTGCTTAAACGCGTTCTCTCCGTAACATGAAGGAATATCCAGGAGGTGACCCCCCATGGACGACACCGAACTGCACCGTGAGCGAATCCTCCGGCACGTCAGCCCGATCATCACCGGCCGCTTCGTGGGCTTCCAGGCCTCGTACACCCGCGAGGTACGGGTGGGCCGAGCCCTCGCCCTCGCCGTCTTCGTCACCGCGGGGATCGCGCAGGTGATCGGCTCGCTGCTGCGGATGCGGCCCGCCCGGCGCTCGTTGAAGGATCTCCGCAAGGGACCGGAGTTCCTGGTGACCCCGGTCCGGCTGCGTGACGACCTCGGGCAGACCTACGAGATCGAGATGCACGGCCAGCTGCCGCAGTCGGCGCTGCACCGCGGCGACCTGGTCCAGGTGCGCACCCAGCCGCAGGCCGATCCGACGCTGCCGGTGAAGCTGACGCAGGTGGTGAACCTGACGACGATGCAGCCACTCACCCCGCGCATCCCGACCCGCTGGTCACACCTCGGCCCGGCGATGCTGTTGCAGGCCGCGGCCGGTTTGACGGTCTTCGGCGTGGTCCTGGCCGCTCTGCTCAGGTGAGAATTCCGCGCTGAGCGGGTAACGCTGCGTCCATGCTGCCCGGAGATCGCCCGACCGAACCTCACCCTCGTCAATGTCAGCGGACACCTTGGCCATCTGGCGACAATGCACGGCTCTCCTGATGAGAACAGCGATAGACAACCGTCATCATGAGGCCGACGCCGTCATCGGCTGAAGGGTGGTGCGCCATGGGCGAGAAAGTCGAACAGACCGAATTCTCCCGTGAGGACCGGACCCGCTATCGGCAGAAGATCCGCCGAAGCCTGGACGTCTTCGCGACGATGCTGCGGGAGGCACGGTTCGAATTCGAGCGGCCACTGACCGGCATGGAGATCGAGCTCAACCTCATCGACGAGCACGCCGACCCGGCGATGCGCAACGCCGAGGTGCTCGGCGCGATCGCCGACCCGGATTTCCAGACCGAGCTGGGCCAGTTCAACATCGAGATAAACCTGCCGCCGCGCCGGCTCGCCGGCGACGACTTCGCCGAGCTGGAGCGGGGCCTGCGGGCCAGCCTCAACCAGGCGGAACGGCGGGCCCGGGCGGCCGGCGCGCACATGGTGACGATCGGGATCCTGCCCACCCTGCGCCGGGAGCACCTCACCGGCGAGGCGCTCACCGTGAACCCGCGGTACCAGCTGCTCAACGAGCAGATCTTCGCGGCCCGCGGTGAGGACCTGGACATCCGCATCGACGGGGTGGACCGGCTCGCCGTCACTACCGACAGCATCGCGCCCGAGGCGGCGTGCACCAGCACCCAGTTCCATCTCCAGGTCAGCCCGGCGCAGTTCGCCGCGTACTGGAACGCCGCGCAGGCGATCGCCGGGGTGCAGCTCGCGCTCGGCGCCAACTCACCCCTGCTGCTCGGCCGGGAGCTGTGGCGGGAGACCCGGATCCCGCTCTTCGAGCAGGCCACGGACACCAGATCAGAAGAGATTCAGGCCCAGGGTGTACGGCCCCGCGTCTGGTTCGGAGAACGCTGGATCACCAGCGTCTTCGACCTGTTCGAGGAGAACGTCCGCTACTTCCCGGCGCTGCTGCCGATCTGCGACGTCGACGACCCGGCCGACATCCTGGAACGCGGCGAGATCCCCGAGCTTTCCGAGCTGCGGCTGCACAACGGCACGGTGTACCGCTGGAACCGGCCGATCTACGCGGTGGTCAACGGGCGCCCGCACCTGCGGGTGGAGAACCGGGTGCTGCCGGCCGGCCCGACGGTAGCCGACACGATGGCGAACGCGGCGTTCTATTACGGTTTGACCCGCTCGCTCGCCGAGGCGGAGCGCCCGTTGTGGACCCAGATGAGTTTCCGCGCCGCCGAGGAGAATTTCCACAATTGTGCCCGGCACGGGATCGACGCCTCCGTTTTCTGGCCGGGACACGGCACGCTGCCGGTCACCGAGCTGGTGCTGCGCCGGTTGCTGCCGCAGGCGTCCGAGGGCCTGGACCGGTGGGGTGTTTCACCGGAACAGCGGGACCGGCTGCTCGGCATCATCGAACAGCGCTGCCTGAAGCACCGCAACGGCGCGTCGTGGCAGGTGGACACGCTGCACGCGCTGGAGGCGCAGGGTCAGGACCGGCGGCACGCATTGCACGAGATGCTTCGCCGCTACCTCCCATTAATGCACGAGAACATTCCCGTTCACGAATGGCCTGTGACAAAATAGGCGGCCCCTTTACAACGCCTTTGAATGACCTAAGGTGTCGCTGTGAATTCGGCGACTCCGGCTCCCAGAGCACGACTGGCGACCCTTGACGGCCTGCGCATCTCGGCCGCTCTCATGGTCGTCATCTACCACTTCACGTCGCACGAGAACGACGCCGTCAAGATCTGGGGAGTGCCGCGCGAAGTGGCATTCCCCGGATTGAGCGCCGTGTTCAAGTACGGTTTGTTCGGCGTTGAACTGTTCTTCATGATCAGCGGCTTCGTGATCTGCATGAGCAGCTGGGGCCGCAGCGTCGGCCAGTTCGCGTACTCCCGGATCGTCCGGCTCTTCCCGGCGTACTGGCCGGCGGTGCTGCTGACCGCCGCGGTGCTGTACCTGTTCCCGACGTTCATGAAGGCGCCGACCCTGGACGTCCTGCTCTACAACTTCACGATGCTGAACGCCACCTCGGACGTGGCGCCGGTCGACCCGGTCTACTGGACGCTGTTCGTGGAGGCCCGGTTCTACCTGCTCTTCGCCGTCTTCGTGCTCTGGCGCGGGCTCACCTTCCAGCGGGCACTGATCTTCGGGTACGCCTGGATGATCGCGGCCGCCATGGTCACACACGTCAACCTGCCGATCGGCCTGCGGATCCTGATGCCTGACTACGCGCCGTACTTCGTGGCCGGCATCGCGCTCTACCTGATCTACAAGTTCGGCTCGGACATCCGGGTCTGGGGCCTGCTCGTCTTCTCCTACGTGACGGCGATCCACTTCGCGACGATCCGGGCCGTCAACCGGGACATGGACACCATGCTGGTCGCCGCCCTCATCACCGCGTTCTTCGTGGTGCTCACGGTGATCGCGCTCGGGCACACGTCCCGGATCCAGTGGCGCTGGCTCACCACGGCGGGGGCGCTGACCTACCCGCTGTACCTGCTGCACTGCTTCATCGGCTACACGATCCTCAACAAGACCCGCGACCTGGCGCCCCGCTACGTCCTCTTCATCGGGGTCACCATCGGCATGCTGGTGCTGGCGTGGCTGATGCACCGGTACGTGGAGAAGCCGTTCGCCGCCTGGCTGAAGAAGCAGCTGCCTCAGGCGCCGAAGCCACGCCCTGCGGACGACTCGGCGAGCGCAACGGTGATCCTGCCGCGGATCAGCTTCGGCGCCACCAGCACGCCGCCCGGCCCGGCCGCGAGCAGCGCCGCCGCCTCCGCCACCCCGGGCGTCCCGGTCGCCGCGGCGACCGCCGGGCTGGGCGTGGGCACCGGCACGGCGGCGAGCTCCGGCACGCTGAACCCGACGGACCGCCAGCGGTAGGAGGCGGCCACGGGCCGCACCACGCCGGCCCGGCGGTCCAGCTCTCTAGGTCGCTGCCTGCCGACGGCGGACGCAGACCGATTCAGGACATCGAATATCGCGTGAGGTGGGAGCAAGATGAGTGATCCCCAACCGACGCCTCCGTACATGTGCATCGGAATGGTGCTCGATCGCTTGCGGGATGCGGACGCACTTGACGCGGTCTGCCGCAAGCTCGTCGAACTCGGCGCCGGGTATTCGGGAAGGGTCTGGCTCGGACCGTCCGATCCGGGTCCGTTCTCGTGGGTCACGGATCTGCCACTGCTGGCGGCGACCTTGCCATCCAGCCGGCCGGACATGCGCCCGTACCGCGTATGGATGGAGGTCGGAGGACTCGGCCACCTCTGGGTCGGCTTCGGCCACGGCGACCGCCGGGGCGGGCATTCGGTGGAGGTGATGCTTTCTGCGGGGCCTTACGGCGACCCCGAGGAATCCTGGGACGACGAAGACCGGGAAGAGGCTCCGCGATACCTACACGAACTGGGGAAACTCTTTCGTCGGCTTTGCATTGACCTTGATCCCATTTATGCGGCGGTTGACGACGTCAACCCAACCGTGACGCCGTCGGAGCTCCTTGAGGGTGCGCTCTCGCTGCCGAGCGACTTCTATGTCTCTCGCCGGTTGGGCCCGGTCCTCGACGAGGTGGTGAGCCTCTTCCCTGCGTCCCTGACAAGTGCCGCGCCGACCGGGTCGTTCGTCACCCATTGGCTTCGGGTGGGGGGATACACGAAATCCTCACCGGAAGCCCTCCGCTCCGCATCGGTCGCTGTCGGCCGCGGGGTGGAGGGGATCGGCTGGGCCGAACGCCGGGCCGAGGACACGTTTCGGCACGATCAGCGCGCTGGACGGGCAGGCCGCCAGTAGCGCCGCCCATGGTGGGGCGTGGAAGGGGATCCCTTGCGTCACAACGTCCGCAGGACATTTCCTGGGTACCTGGCCCAGGTTGTATTTCCTCGCGGCAGACAACTTGAGGAGATGCTACGAGCGGTGGGCTTGAGATGACCGAAGAGTGGCAGCCTGAATCTCCCCATCTCGTGATCGGGCTTTTCCTGGATCGGCTGACGGACGCCGACGCCCTGGAGCGGACCTGCGCCGCGCTGCGCGGACTCGGCGCCGAGCCGGCGGGCGGCGCATGGCTCGGTCCGGCGGAACCGGAGCCGTTCGAGTACGTCAGTGAACTGCCGCTGATGTCCTCGACATGGCCGACTGCCGAGCCCTCCCTTCGCCCCTACCGGATCGGGATGGTCACCAGCGATCTCGGCAGGCTGGCGGTGACTTTCGACCGTGGCGATCCCGCCGGAGGCCACCCGGTCACCGTGCTGCTCCACGCCGGCCTCTATGACATACCGCCGCTGGCATGGGACGACGACGACCGCGCCGAAGACCCCCGCTTCCGCAGCCGGGTGGCGGTGCTGTTCCAGGGGCTCTGCGAACAACTCGATCCCGCGTACGGGGTCGTGGGCTGGGACCTTTTACCGACGGTGGTCCCATCGGTCCTTGCCGGCGGCGAGGAATCGTTCCCCGAGGACTTCTATGTATCCCGGCGGCTGGGTTCCCTCCCCGGCGAAGTGGCGAAGCTCTTCCCCAGGCCGCTGACGTTCGACGGGCCGACCGGGCTGTTCGTCTCGCATTGGCTGCGGCCGGAGGAACCGGTGAGCCCGTCACGGCAGGCTGTCGATGCGGCGTCGGCCGCCGTCGGCCGGGTGCTGATCGAAGCCGGCTGGCGGGAGCGCCGATGATCTGATGCGGTTCATCTCGACTCCCCGCTGATTGGTCGTCCGGGCCGCCATGGCTGCCCGGACGACCGGTCGGCACGACCCTCCGCGATCAACGTTGAGGTCGCGTCACCATCGTCGACCGTCAGGCATCAGGCTCACAGGATGACCGGGCGATCGCCACGGTCGCCGTTCCGACGATGCGTTTCGGCACCAGCAGCACGCTCGACGGACCGGCCGCCAGCAGCGCCGCCGCTTCCGCTACTCCCGGCGTCCCGATCGCTGCCGCAACCGCCACACTCGGAGTGGGCACCGGCACCTCGGCGAGTTCCGGCACCGTGAACGCGACGAATCGCCAGCCATGGGACGACGCCACGATCCGCACCACGTCGTCCCGCCGATGCACGGTGGCGAGCACCGCGACCCGCTCCCCCGGGATCCCGGCGGCGTCGAGCACCGACCGCACCGCGGCTGACAACTCGTGGGGCCCGGTCCCGGACCGGGCGCCGACCCCCACGGCGATCACGCCGCCGCCCGCACCAGCCGCTCCGCGATCCCCCGATGCCCCGCCCAGTGCAGATGCAGATACGACGCGTGCAGCCCCGGACCGGCGAACCCCTCCGGGTCCGCGCCCCGCCACGCCCACGCCGCCCCGCCGGCCGGCGACAGCAGCACCCCGGACCGCGGATGCACCACGGTCCGGTGGAACTCGTGCCCGGTGACCCGGGTCCCGGCCGCCGCGAGCGGGCTGTCCGACAGCGCGACGGCGTCGCGGTATCCCAGGGTCAGCGACGGCGTCATCGCCGCCTCGGCCTCGATCACGCCGCACATCGGCTTGCCGTCCAGCGAGTCGCACAGCCACAGCAGCCCCGCGCACTCGGCAGCGATCGGTCCGCCGGCGGCGGCCAGCGCGGCGACCGAGGAGCGCAGCGGGGCGTTCGCCGACAGCTCGGCCGCGTACACCTCCGGGAACCCGCCGCCGACCACGAGGGCCCGCGTCCCGGCCGGCAGGGACTCGTCCCGCAACGGGTCGACGATCACGACCTCGGCTCCGGCTCCGGTCAGCAGTTCGGTCGTCTCCGCGTACCCGAAGGAGAAAGCCGGGCCACCGGCGACCGCGACGATCGGACGGCCCGGAACCGGGTCCTCAGAGATCGGGGTCCACGCGGAAACCGCAAGCGGCGGCGCGGACCGGGCGACCGCCGCGACCGCGTCCAGATCGACCGAGGCGGCGATCAGCGTGGCGAGCGCGTCGACCGAGGCCAGGGCCTCCGCGCGGCGCTCGGCGGCGGGGATCAGCCCGAGGTGCCGGGACGGGGCGGCGACCGCTTCGGCGCGGCGCAACGCACCGAGCACCGGCGTGCCGACCTCCTCGCACGCGTCGCGCAGGATCTGCTCGTGCCGGTCCGAGCCGACCCGGTTGAGGATCACCCCGGCCAGCCGGACCGTCCCGAAGCTGCGGAAGCCGTGCACCAGCGCGGCCACCGACCGGCCCTGCGCGGCGGCGTCCACGACCAGGATCACCGGGGCTTGCAGCAACTCCGCGACCTGGGCGGTGGAGCCGGTCTCGCCGGCGCCGGTCCGGCCGTCGTAGAGGCCCATCACCCCTTCCACGATCGCGATCTCGGCCCCCGCCGACCCGTGCGCGAACAGCGGCCCGATCATGTCCTCGCCGACCAGGACCGGGTCCAGGTTGCGCCCGGGGCGCCCGGCCGCGAGAGCGTGATAGCCCGGGTCGATGTAGTCCGGCCCGACCTTGAACGGCGCTGTCCGGAGACCGCGCTGCCGGAACGCCGCGAGGAGCCCGGTCGCCACTGTCGTCTTGCCGTGCCCGGACGCGGGCGCGGCGATCACGACCCGGTTCACCATTCGATCCCCTGCTGTCCCTTGCGCCCCGCGTCCATCGGATGCTTCACCTTGGTCATCTCGGTGACCAGGTCGGCCGCCGCGATCAGGTCGGGATGCGCGTCCCGCCCGGTGATCACGATGTGCTGCGTGCCGGGACGATCCCGGATGACGGAGATGACCTCGGCGACGTCCACCCAGCCCCATTTCATCGGGTAGGTGAACTCGTCCAGCACGTAGAACTTGTAGCTCTCCGCGGCGAGGTCCCGCTTGATCTGCGCCCAGCCCTCGGCGGCCTCGGCGGCGTGGTCACGCTCGGTACCGGCGCGCTGGATCCACGACCACCCCTCGCCCATCTTGTGCCAGGTCACCGGCGTGCCGTTGACGCCGTCGAGGGCCTTCAGCGCGGACTCCTCGCCGACCTTCCACTTCTGCGACTTCACGAACTGGAACACGCCGATCGGCCACCCCGCGCTCCACGCCCGCAGCGCCATCCCGAACGCCGCCGTCGACTTGCCCTTGCCCGCCCCGGTGTGCACGGCGAACACCGCCTGCCGCCGCCGCTGCCGCGTGGTCAGCCCGTCGTCCGGAGTCACGGCGACTTTCCCTTGAGGCATTTTCCCACCCTTTTCCTTGTACGGGTGACGCCGTCCCGCCAACCCGAGCCGTCACCGAGAACCCAGCGACCCGGCGCGGGCCGGCTCGCTCCCCTCACCCACCGTCAGTGGTCCCGCTCCCACCCCCGCGTGTTGAGTTCGGGTGCGGAACGCGCCCCAACTCCACACGCAGTCCCGCCCCCCGCCCGCGTGTTGAGTTCGGGTGCGGAACGCGCCCCAACTCCACACGCAGTCCCGCCCCCCGCCTGCGTGTTGAACTCGGGTGCGGAACGCGCCCCAACTCCACACGCAGTCCCGCTCCCCCGCCTGCGTGTTGAGTTCGGGTGCGGAACGCGCCCCAACTCCACACGCTGTGGGGTTCAGGCCGCCCGGCGGTAGGCGCGGTCCGCCGGAGCGGGCGCCGCTCCGGGGCCCGGCAGGACCGATGCCTGCAACCGCTCGAGCGGCATCAGCTCGGCCTTCAGCGCGGCGGCGAGCCGCCCGGCCAGACCGAGCCGGATCGGACCGGACTCGCAGTCGACGACCACCGTCGCCACCCCGTTCAGCGCCGGCGCGAGCCGCAGCGGGTCCGGGCCGCTGGTGGCCCGCCCGTCCGTGACCAGCACCAGCAACGGCCGCCGGCGCGGGTCACGCCGCCGCTCGGTGGCGATGGTCGCCGCCGCGGCGCGCAGCCCGGCCGCGATCGGGGTCCGCCCACCGGTCCGCAGCGCCGCCAGCCGCATCACGCCGACCTCATGACTGGACGTCGGCGGCAACACCACCTCGGCGTCCGCACCCCGGAACGTGATCATCCCGATCCGGTCCCGCCGCTGGTAGGCGTCCCGCAGCAGCGACAGCACCGCCGTCTTGACCAGTGTCATCCGCTTCCGGGCCGCCATCGATCCGGACGCGTCCACGACGAAGAGCACGAGGTTGGCCTCCCGCCCCACATGCACCGATTCCCGCAGATCTCGTGGTGCCACGCGAACCCGCCGCCGCAACATTCCGGATATTTCCGAAATATCGGAGGATGGGCGGAGCGCGGCCTCCGCGCCCGTCCGGTCCAGCGCGGCACGCAGCGTCGCCGGCAGGTGCGGCGCGCCCGCGAGCTTGCCGACCGGAGCCCGGCTGCCGACGACCCGGCCGCGCCGGGCGTAGGCCGGGGAGCGCCGTCCGGCGTGGCCCCCCTCGCCACGGGCCGAGATGCGCAGTGTCCTGGTGCGATAGGCCGGCCCGGCACTGGCCGCCACACCGGGTTTGCCGGCCTGTTCGGCGCCGGTCTCCCCCGGTTGCCCGGAGCCGTCCGCGGCCTGCCCCGCGGGGTCCGCCGCCGGCCCGGAGCCGGATCCCGCGTCGTTCGCCGCCTGCTGCCCGGCGCCGTTGTCCCCTGGGCCGCCCGGGTCGTCGCCGGCCGGGCTCCCGGGACCGCCGCCGTCACGCGGGCCCTGCGGTGCGCCACCCCCGCCGCCCTCGGGCGGGCCGTCGCCGTCCGGGTCGTCACCGTCCGAATCGTCACCGTCGTGATCAGCTGGCCCGGGGTCCTGCTCGGCCGCCTGGCGCTCGGCCTCGGCGAGGGCCTGCTCGAGCTTCTCCTCGTCGGTGCCGGGCGGATCGAGCGGGTCGGTCCGCCGCCGGTGCGGCAGGGCCAGCCGGGCCGCGTCGCGGACGTCGTCGGCGGTCACCCGGTCGCGGCCGTGCCAGGCGGCCAGGGCGACAGCGCTGCGGGCCACCACGATGTCGGCGCGCATGCCGTCCACGCCGTAGGCGAGACAGACCCGGGCGATCCGGTCCAGCTCCGTGTCGGGCAGCCGGACGCTGGGCAGTTGCGCGCGGGCGGCGGCGATCCGGGCGGCGACCTCGCGCTCGGCCTCGGCGAACCGGGCGGCGAACCCATCCGGGTCCGCCTCGTAGGCCAGCCGCCGGCGCACCACCTCGGCCCGCTGCACCGCGTCGCGGGGCGCCGCCACCGTGACGACCAGGCCGAACCGGTCCACCAGCTGCGGGCGCGGCTCGCCCTCCTCCGGGTTCATCGTGCCGACCAGCAGGAAACGTGCCGCGTGCTTCACCGACACACCGTCACGCTCGACGTGCGCACGGCCCATCGCGGCGGCGTCCAGCAGCAGGTCGACCAGGTGGTCGGGGAGCAGGTTCACCTCGTCGACGTAGAGCACGCCCCGGTGCGCGGCGGCGAGCAGACCCGGCTCGTACGCCTTCACGCCGTCGCTGAGCGCCCGCTGCAGGTCCAGCGTGCCCACCACTCGGTCCTCGGTGGCGCCGACCGGCAACTCGACCAGGCTGGCCGGGCGGGCGTCGGCGGGGCCACCGATCGGGTGCGGGCCGTCCGGGCAGCCCGGATCCGGGGCGTCCGGGTCACACGCGAACCGGCAGCCGCGTACCGTCTCGATGCCCGGCAGCAGACCGGCCAGCGCACGCACGACGGTGCTTTTCGCGGTGCCCTTCTCGCCGCGCACCAGCACACCGCCAACCGCCGGGGAGACCGCTGTCAGCAGCAGCGCCAGGCGCAGATCATCGAGGCCGACGACGGCCGTGAACGGGTAGGGAGTTGTCACGAGGGTCCCTTCTGCGCGGGTGTCCACGCCCGCACGTCAGTCACGAACGAGCGGCCGGAGTCTCCTGACTCCCGGATCGGCGATCACCGCGCCTTCCGGCCTCATGGCGAAGCCGTGGCTGGACGTGCGGGTCGCTCCCCGGTCACAGTGGCGGGACCGTCCCGGACTCGCACCGGGTTCCTCCGCTACCGCTCGCCGGTCACTCTTTCTCACCGGCGGGGTACGCGTCAACGCGAGCACCGGTGACGACGGTCGCTCCGGCGCCTCCCGGGCCTCCCCGCGCCGCGTCCGACAGCTCAATCGGCGCCGCGTCCGGAACGGCTCGGTGCGGGCGGCGCTAGCGGCGCAGCGCCTCGGAGGGTTCGGTGCGGGCGGCCCGCAGCGCCGGGTAGAGCCCGGCCAGCATCCCGGTCAGCGCGCCGATCACCGGGGCGGGCAGCACGGTGGCCGGGTCCAGGATGACCGTCCACTCCCGCGCGAGCGCCACCGCGAGGACCACGCCCACTCCCAGCGCCGTGCCGGTCAGCCCGCCGAGCGCGCCCAGCACTGTCGACTCGGTGAGGAACTGACCGGCCACGTGCCGGGGCCGCGCACCCAGTGCCCGGCGCAGGCCGATCTCGCCGACCCGTTCCATCACCGCGACCAGGGTGGTGTTGGTGATGCTCACCGCACCGATCACCAGGCAGATCCCGGCGAGCGCGAGGAACAACCCGGACAGTTCGGTGTCGACATCGTCGCGCAGGCTGCGCGGGTCGGGCGGCGGCACGGCCCGGAGCAGGCCGGCGCCGTCCGGGCGCAGCGCGACCGGCGCCTGCCGGGCGATCAGTTGGGCCGCGCCGAGACGCGTCTCGATCACCATCTTGGCCGGGTTCACGGCCGGGTCGGGCGCCGGATAGAGATCCTCGGCGGTGGCCCGAGGCAGCACGATGCCGAGGAGCAGCTCGGGCAGGCGCTCGGTGTCCGAGATGATGCCGACGACGGTGAACGGGCGGCCGTCGATGAAGACCGCGGGACGGCCGCTGAGCTGGTGGATGTTGAGCCGGCCGGCGGCGGCCGGGCCGAGCACCACGACGTGTTCGCCGCGCTTGTCGTGGAAGGCGTCGAACAGCCGGCCGGTACGCACGGCGGGCTTGGCCGCGGCGAGTGCGCCGGCCGACGCCGCGTACACCGGAAGGTCCGCGGCGTTGCCCCGCGACTCGGCCCGCACGTCGGGCGCCGAGCCGATCACCGGGCGGCGCAGCGGCACGTTCCAGTAGACGCCGGACGCCACCACCCCGTTGAGCCGGTTGATCCGCTGGTCGGCGTCGGCGGGGAAGCTGACGCCGCTCTCCCCCGCGTCGGTCACCGTCACGGTGGTCTCGGCGAGCGCGTCGAAGTGCTTGCCGATCTGGCCGGTGGCGGTCGAGGTCAGGCCCAGGACGGCGACGAAGGCGCCCACCCCGAGAACCGTGCCGAGGGTGGTGAGCACGGAGCGGGCCGGCCGTTGCAGGATGCCGGCGACCGCCTCGGCGATCAGGTCGGGGAGACGGAAGACGGATCGTTCCGGAATGGCCCGGCGCCGGCGGAGCCTCACCGCACCGCTCCGGCCGGCAGCTCGTCCATCCGGCCGTCGACGATCCGGACCACGCGCCGCGCCCGCTCGGCCACCGTGGCGTCGTGGGTGATCACCACGATGGTGAGACCGGCCGCGTGCAGCTCGTCGAAGAGCCCGAGCAGCCGCAGCGACGTGGCCGAGTCGAGGTTGCCGGTGGGCTCGTCGCAGAGCAGGATCGCCGGCTCGTTCACCAGGGCCCGGGCGATCGCGACCCGCTGCCGTTCGCCGCCGGACATCGTGGTGGGCAGCGCGTACGCCCGGTGGCCCACCTCGACCCGGCCGAGCGCGGCCAGGGCGGCGGCGCGGCGGTGCCGGCGCGGACGGCCGTTGTAGACCTGAGCGAGCATCACGTTCTCCACGGCGGTCCGGTGCGGCAGCAGATGGAAGGACTGGAAGACGAAGCCGATCCGGCCGCCGCGCAGGGCGGTCCGTTCCCGCTCGGCGAGGCCGGAGACGTCCACCCCGTCCAGGCGGTAGGTGCCCGACGTCGGCCGGTCCAGCAGGCCGAGAAGGTTGAGCAGCGTGGACTTGCCGGAACCGGAGGGCCCGACGATGGCCAGGTAGTCGCCACGGGTCACCCGCAGGGTCGCCGCACGCAGCGCCGCGACGGCCGGCGGACCGGGATAGACGCGGGACACCCCGTCAAGATCGAGAACCGGCGGCGGCTCCGGCCCGGGCTCTCCGGGCTTCAGGATCGGCGCCGCCGGTACGTCGCCGGGCCCTCCGAGTTCCAAGATCTGCGTGGTCAGGTCCGGACCGGGATCAGGCACCGGCGGCATGGTGGGCCCCATTCAGCTCTTCCCCGGTTCGGGAGCGGCCGGCGCCGCGTCGAGGCCGGTCACCACCTCGTCACCCGGCTCCAGGTCACCGCCGTCGACCGGCTCGATCTCCACCAGACCCGCCGCGGAGACGCCGGGCTCCACCGTCACCTGCCGCTGGGCGCCACCCGGCTCGACCACTGTCACGGTGGTACGGCCGTCCGCCGACGAGGAGATCGCCGCCTCGGGCACGGCCAGCACCTCGCCGCCGGTGCTCGCGGTGGTGACGGTGATCCGCAGGTCGTCGCCCTCCAGGTCGGCGGGCCACCCACCGGCGCGGTCGATGCGAACCGGGACGTACGTCTCCTCGTCCTTGGTGACCTGCTTGCCGACGGAGCCGATGGTGCCCTCCGCCTCGAAGCCGCTCACCTCGGAGAGCACCGTGACCGGCATGCCGGGTTCGGCGAGGCTGCCGGACGAGGGATCCAGCTTGCCGATCAGGGAGAGCCCGCCCGACGTGAAGCCGAGCAGGTTCTGGCCGACGGTGTCACCGACCCGGGCGGAGAGCCGGGACACCCGGGCCGGCAGCGTCGGCAGGAACGCCACCTCGGACATCGGCACCATCGGCTTCTCCCGCGCCACGGGCGGGCTGGACTCGCGAACCGGCGGCGCGCCGGACGGCTGCGGCCCGGCCGCCGGCGGGCTGGAGGCGTCCGGCCCCGCCGCCGCGACCAGCGCGGCGGCGGGCACGGCTACGGCGGGCGGCGCGGCAGCGGGCACGGCGGCGGCCGCCGCGGCAGGCGGCGCGGCAGGCGGCGCGGCGGGCGGCGCGGTTGCGCTGGTCGCGGCGGGCACGGCTGCGGGTTCGGCGGCGGCCGGCTTGGCGCCGGACGCGGTGGAGGTGGTGCCGGTGGGTTCCACCGTGGTCAGCGGCACGGCGTAGTCACGGTCCTCGTAGAACCTGCGGACCGCCCGCTCGGTGCCGGCGCCGAAGACGCCCCGGGTGTCGCTGATCCGGTAGCCGAGGTCGCGCAGCGCCTCCTGCAACTGCCGGATGTCCTTGCCCCGCTGGCCGGGCAGCATGTCGCGGTACGCCGGGAAGGCGCCGGGCAGCGCGTACACCGGGCGCTCGGAGACCTCCAGCAGCACCCGGCCCGGCTTCACCGTCGCGCCCACCTTGGTACGGACCGCGGTGACCACCAGGATGTCGCCGCCCGCCCCGTGCGCGGTGCGCGCCACCGAGGACGGCGTGAAGGTGTACTCCCGGCCGCGCACCGGTTCGCCGCGCATCACCAGCGTGGTGTCCAGGCTCTTGCGGACCACCTCGGCGGTGAGCAGGGTCGGCGTGGGCGCCCGGGTCTCGGCCGCCACCTGCTGCGGGCTCTTGATCTGGGTGGCCGCGATCAGCCCGCCGGTGGAGGCCACCACGGCGACCAGGGCCACCGTGGTGAGCACTCGCTGCCGCCGGGCCAGCGGCGAGCGGCGTGGGCCGCTGCCGGAGTCCAGCACTGTCGTGTCCTCAGCCGTCATGAGCCCTTGGCGACGATCTCGGCGGCGCGCTTGAGTTGCGCGTCTCGCTCGGCCTTGGCCGTCTGCAAGGCCTGGGCGTTCCGCTCGATCTGGGCGTTCTGGTACGCCACCTCGAAGCCCTGCCACGCCTGGATCAGACCGGTTTTCTCCTTGCACGCGACGTCCGCCTTGGCCGCCGCGATCTCCTTGGCCGAGGCTTTCCGGGTGTCGGTCTTGAAGTCGCCGCCGGCCTCTTTGGGGGTCGGGTAGTTGTAACCGTTTTCGGACATGCAGGAGGACCATTCCTTGAAGGCCGCGGTCACCGCCGGATCGGCCAGCGAACGGTCGAAGGAATCGCGCGCTATCTGACTGACCGGCCCGCTTTCCCCCAGCGTGTTCTGCGGGCTGATCTTTGTGTCTGCCTCCCCGACACAGCCGCCCTCAGGAATTTTTTGCCCCCCGACGGAATCGGGCGCGGATTTTCCGTCCGGACCCTGTCCGCTCAGAACCATTTGCTGAGCCGCGGAGCCGTTTTCCTTCTCCTTCGCGACATCGATCTTCGGCCTGCCGATCTCGATGTCCGACGGCGAGTGGTAACCGTACTTCCCGGCGTCGCCGGCGTCGGTCGGCCCGTACCGCCGCTTGTTGCCGTAGACGCCGAAGTCGAGCACCAGGCCGCGCTCGCGCTCCTCCATCCGGGCCTGGTCGAACGGGTAGGTGAAGCCGAACCGCTGCATGCAGTCGCGGACCAGGGTCTGCCGTGCCCGGTCCAGCTGGGACATCTGCGGGAAGGTGAACGCGTACGTGTCGATCGGCAGCACGATCTCTCCGTCCGCGGCGGGCAGTGACGCGCCTGCCGCGGCCGGCGCGGCGCCGGATCCCGTCGCGGAGTCCGCCCCGTCGGGCTCCCCGGAACAGCCGGCCAACGCTGTGGCCAGCATCAATGCGGCAATTCCGGGCATGGCGAAGCGCAGTCGCCTCGATCGCGACATGGCCGTTTCTCCCTCGATGCTAGGTTGGGCGCACCGGTGCTGTGCCCAGCTCCAATGGGCACAGCACCGGCCCCGCCTCAAGCGGGACGAGGGTCAGAAGATGTCGACCGACGCCTCGTCGTTCCAGGTGTAATAGAGGTTCCCGCTACGCTGGGGCAGCAGGTAGTCGACGTTGCCACCGCGGCTGGTGTTGAAGTAGCTCCAGCACCACAGGTTCCCCGCGACGGACGTGTCGCACGACATGGAAGCCGCGTTGTTGCGCACGACCTGACCAGCACCGCTACCGGTGCCGGCGAGGAATCGCGAGTTCGACAGATTCGCCACGTACGAGCTGGTGCCCCAGTACGCCCCGGTGAAGTTCCCCGAGTAGAAAAGACACAGCAGGTACGGCGACGAGTCACACCGGGCAGAAACCCCGGTGGTGCCGATGTTACGGCTTGCGGCCGCCGCCGGAGCGGACGTCGCAAAGAGCCCGGCCACAATAGCGACCATCGCCGCCATGGCCATTCCGAAAATTCTCTTCGATGACACGTGGTCCCCTTCTCGCGGGCAGGCGAGAAGTAAGCCCATGTATTGAGATTTGCAAAGTGAGCCCCCGCTCGCATGCCGATCTTTACCGATTGGCGCGCCAGGTGTCACTGTGCCACCGATTCCGGATGCCTACAAGGCTCGTCTCATAGAAGTTCACAAATACTTCGAACCATTTCCGACACTCCTTTCCGGATCATGGAAGAATACGTGCGCCGACCAGGGCGGCGACCTCACCGAGTTGGTCACGGCTCACCGGTGTGCCAGCCTGCGCCACGCCCGCCTTGCCGCCGCCGGCCGCGACCAGGTTGCTCACCCGCAGGGTCAGCACCCGCCGATCGGCCAGCTGCAGCCGTGCCTCATGGGTCACCTCGCCGCCGTCGCCCGGCACCGTCTGTGCCAGGTAGCGACGACCGTCCACCCCGGTGCCGTCGGCGCAGTCCTTGACCGGTGGCTGACAGGTCAGCAGCAACTCGTCGCGCCGCTGCTGCTCGAGCTCCGGGTTCTCGTTCTCCTGCGCGCACTTGGGGTTCGACGGGTCCGCGCACGGCCGGGTGGAGAGCACCTGCAGGGTGAGCACCCCGCGCCGGCCGGTCGCCGCGATCCCGGTGCCGCCGGCGAACGGCTGATCCGCCTTGGCGGTCTTCTCGCTGCCGATCAGCACCGGCGGCTCACCGTCGGCCGGCGGATGACCGTCGACGTCCTGCCGGAACCAGGTGGCCTGCGGGACGACGCGGTGCACCGCCTCGTCCAGCACCCCGCGCAGGGTGGCGGCGGTCGCCTCGGCCGAGCGGCGGTCCTCCGCCGCCAGCCGGAAGCCGTGCGGCGTGACCACCGATGACGAGGCCTGCGCCTGCGGCGCTTCGCTCTGCGGGCCGCGCACCTGCTGCAGCATGCCGGCCGACACGACGACGGCGAGGACCGCGGTGGCGGCGCCCGCGGCGCGCAGCGCCGTCCGGCGGTGCCGCTCCCGGCGCACGATCGCCGCCACGTCCACCCGGCTGGGCGGCGGGGTGCCGATCACCTCGTCGAAGAGCTGCTTGCCCATGGTCTCCCTCCTCCCTCCTCACCCACGTAGCGAGTCCGCACTCAGCCGGAGCGTCCGCAGGCCGCGCGCGGTCTGGCTCTTCACCGTCCCGACGGACACCTGCAACATCTCGGCGGTCTGCTCGGCGGAGTAGTCGTAGTAGAACCGCAGGATCAGCACGGCACGCTGACGCGGGCCGAGCGACTGCAGCAGGCGGCCCAGCGACTCCCGGTCGGTGACCCGGTCCGGCACGGCGTCCGGCCGGTCCGGCAGCCGCTCCGCGGGCCACTCCCGCCGCCACGGACGGCGGCGCTCGTTGAGCCAGCTGCGGGTGAGGATCTTCTGTGCGTACGCCTCCGGGTTGTCCGCCCGGCGCACGTCACGCCAGTGCCGGTACACCTTGGTGACCGCGATGGACACGAGGTCGTCGGCGGTGTGCCAGTCCTGACACATCAGGTACGCGGAGCGCCGCCACCGATCCATCCGGGCCTCCACGAACTCGTGGAATTCCCGATCGTCCCCCCGGGTCAAGAGCCGTCCTTCCGGTCCGCGCTGACGATGACATGGGTACGACACCGCCGCCCGACGGCAGGGTTGCACGACCGGGGCCGAATCTTTCGCTGGCCGCCGTGCCAATCCCCGGGCGCCGGGTCAGCGGAGGCGACGGCGGGCGGCGCCCCGGGCCGGGCGACGCACCGGGCCGGGCGACCCACCGGGCCGGGCGACCCACCGGGCCGGTACGAAAGGATGTCCGCCGGGTAAGGCGAAGGGCAGGACGAGGGAGGCCATGCATGGACGTCGTGATCGGCATCGACACCGGTACCACCGCCACCAAGGGCGTCGCCGCCGGGCCGCGCGGGGAGATACGCGCGCTGACCAGCGTGCACTACCCGCTCTCGGTGCCCGGTCCGGGTCGCGCCGAGCTCGACCCCGCGCAGCTGGTCGACGCCGCGGTGAAGGCGCTCACCGACGTCGCCGCCGAGTGCCGGGAGCACGGCGACCGGGTGATCGCGATCGGACTCAGCGCGTTCCTGCACGCGCTCGTGCCGATGTCCGCGGACGGCGCGCCGCTCGGCCCGCTGATCACCTGGGCGGACGGGCGCTCGGCCGAGCAGTGCGAGCAGATCGTCGCGGCCGGGCGGGCCAAGGTCCTGCAGGCGCGCACCGGCACCCCGGTGCACCCGATGTCGCCGCTGACCAAACTGGCCTGGTGGGAGGCGACCGACCGGGACACGCTGCACGGCACGCCCCGGTGGGGCGGGGTGAAGGAGCTGATCGTCGCGGCGCTCACCGGCGGGCCGTTCCAGGTGGACCTGTCGCTCGCCTCCGGCACCGGGCTCTACGACATCCACTCGCGCAAGTGGGACGACGAGGCGCTCGGGATCGCCGGGGTGCGCGCGGAGCAGCTCGCCGACGTGGTGCCCACGACGGCCCGGCTGCGGCTGCGGCCGGAGGTGGCGCGGGCGGCCGGGCTCGACGCGGGTGTCCCGCTGATCATCGGGGCGGCCGACGGGCCGCTCGCCAACCTCGGCGTCGGCGCCACCCCGGCCGGTATCGCGGCCGTCTCACTCGGCACCAGCGGCGCGCTGCGCACTGTCGTCGACCGGCCGGCCAGCGACGAGGCCGGGCGGCTGTTCTGCTACGCGCTGACCGAGGACCGCTGGGTGATCGGCGGCGCGGTGAACAACGCCGGATCGGTGGTCCGGTGGGCCGGCGAGAGTTTCGCGGCCGGTTTCGAACGGCCCGGCGCCGAGGGCGAGGACGCCGACGAGCGCGACGCGGCGCTGCTGGAGGAGGCGGCCGGGGTCCGGGCCGGCAGCGAGGGACTGCTCTGCCTGCCCTACCTGCTGGGCGAGCGGGCGCCGTGGTGGCGTCCCGGCCTGCGTGGCGCGTACCTGGGGCTGCGCCGTGAGCACAAGCGCCCGCACCTGGTCCGCGCCGCGGTGGAGGGGGTGTGCCAGCAGCTCGCGCTGGTCCGGGACTCGTTCGACGCGGAGGGGTACCCGCTCACCGAGATCCGGGCCACCGGCGGTGCGGCCGCGTCCGAGCTGTGGGTGAGCATCCTGGCCTCGGCGCTCGACCTGCCGGTCGCGGTCGCGGACACCCCGGAGGGCACCGCGCTCGGCGCCTGCCTGCTGGCCCGGCACGCCCTCGGCGAGTTCCCCGACCTGGCGGAGGCGGCCGCCCTGGTCCCGATCAGCCGGCACACCCGGCCGGAGCCCGGGGACGCGGAGCTCTACCGGCGGCTGCGCCCGCTCGTGGAGGAGTCGGCGCTGGCCGTGCTCGACGTGGTGGCCGAACTGGACCGGCTGGCGCCGGAGCCGCTGCCGGGCACGGAGAAGGCGGTCGGAGCCTGACCCGGCACCGGTAGCGAAACGCGCCGGACGGCCTGGCGCGGGCAGGTGGCCGCGCGGACTCTCGGGGACGGGTGTGCTGCGGCTGGGGACGGGGTGACGCGTACCCGGAAAGGAAAACGCCCTGCCGGAAGGTTCCGGCAGGGCGTTGTCGCTCGGTGGGTCAGCGCTGGTCGAGCGCGACGAAGTCGCGGACCGGGGAGCCGGTGTAGATCTGACGCGGACGGCCGATCTTGTTGGCCGGGTCGGTCATCATCTCGCGCCACTGGGCGATCCAGCCGGGCAGGCGGCCGATCGCGAAGAGCACCGTGAACATCTTGGTCGGGAAGCCCATGGCCTTGTAGATCAGGCCGGTGTAGAAGTCGACGTTCGGGTAGAGCTTGCGGGAGACGAAGTACTCGTCGGAGAGGGCGATCTCCTCCAGCTTGAACGCGATCTCCAGCAGCGGGTCCGGCGTCTCCAGCTTGGAGAGCATCTCCTGGGCGGCCTTCTTCACGATCGCGGCGCGCGGGTCGTAGTTCTTGTAGACCCGGTGGCCGAAGCCCATGAGCTTGACGCCCTTTTCCTTGTTCTTCACTCGCGTGACGAACGAGTTGACGTCTCCGCCGTCCTTGCGGATCTGCTCCAGCATCTCCAGCACCGCCGCGTTCGCCCCGCCGTGCAGCGGGCCGGAGAGCGCGTTGATGCCGGCCGAGATCGAGGCGAACAGGTTCGCCTGCGCGGAGCCGACCAGCCGCACCGACGACGTGGAGCAGTTCTGCTCGTGGTCGGCGTGCAGGATGAAGAGCATGTCGAGGATCTTGGCGACCTTCGGGTCCACGTCGTAGGGCAGCGTGGGCAGACCGAACGTGAGCCGCAGGAAGTTCTCGACGTAGTCCAGCGAGTTGTCCGGGTACGGCAGCGGGTGGCCGATCGACTTCTTGTAGGCGTACGCCGCAATCGTCGGAAGTTTCGCCATCAGGCGGATTGCGGAGATATCAACCTGCTCGGAGTCGAGCGGGTCGAGCGAGTCCTGGTAGAAGGTCGAGAGCGCGGTGACCGCCGAGGAGAGCACCGACATCGGGTGCGCGTCCCGCGGGAAGCTGGAGAAGAACGTGCGCATCTCCTCCTGCAGGAGCGTGTGCACGCGGATCTTGTCCGCGAAGTCCCGCAGCTCGGCGGCGTTCGGCAGCTCGCCGTTCATGAGCAGATAGGACACCTCCAGGAAGGTGGACTTCTCCGCCAGCTGCTCGATCGGGTAACCCCGGTACCGCAGGATGCCCTGGTCACCGTCGATGTACGTGATCGCCGACGTCGTCGACGCCGTGTTCACGAACCCCTGGTCGAGGGTGACGAAGCCGGTCTCCTTAAGCAGAGCACTGACGTCGATGCCGCCCGGCCCGTCGACGGCCTCGCGCACCGACATCGACAGCTGGCCACCAGGGTGGTCGAGCTTGACATCCGTCATGTATTTCCCTCACTTCACCGGCAGATGTCCCAAAGATTTTGCCGTTCACCGTAAACCCTCAACCTGAATGGGTCATCAGGTAGCCATCTGTTGAGGCATTGGTCACCAGTACGTATGGGCCGTTGCACCATAGACAATGGTCGGTATATTGCGGCTTTGTTACGGGAGGACCGATGCCAGATCCTGTCGTGGTAGGCGTCGACGGCACCGCGCCCGCTCGCGCCGCGGTCCGGCTGGCCGCGCGGGAGGCCATCTCCCGCGGGTGCGTGCTGAAAGTCGTCCATGCTTTCACCTGGGCCGATCCGGGCACCGGTTACGCCTCGGCTCGTGGGGCCGCCTCCCGCCTCGTCGAGGAGGCGGTCGCTTTCGCCCAGCGTTCCACACCCGGCCTCGACGCGCGGGGACAACTGCTGGATGGACCACCCGCACGCGTGCTGATCGCGCAGAGCCGCGCCGCGGACCTGCTGGTGGTCGGCGGCGACGGGCTGGACCGGCTGGGCGCCGGCTCGGTGGTGGACGACCTGGTGCCGCGCTCCTGGTGCCCGGTGGCCCTGGCCCGCGGCCAGCGGCCGCCGACCGGACCGGTGGTCGCGGCCGTCGACGGCTCGGAGTTCTCCCTGCTGGGGCTGCGGTTCGCGATCGAGGAGGCGGCGCTGCGCGGCTGCCCGCTGCGCGTGGTGCACGTGATCGGCGCGGCCGGCCGGCGGGAGGCGGCGGACCGGTTGCTCGCCGCGGTGCCCGCCGAGCAGCGCCGGATCCTGGTCGGCCCGCCGGCGGCCACCCTGATCCGGGCCACCCGCCGGGCCGGGCTGCTGGTGCTCGGCCCGCGCGGCGCGGGCGGCGCCCGGCGGATCGGCTCGGTCGCCGGCGAAGTGCTGCGCCGCGGCGGCTGCCCGGTGGTCTTCGCGCACGGCCTCCCGGCGGGGTCTGCGGCGCCGCCGGCAGTTCAGCAAACCTCGGTTGGCGAATAGCCCGGATTGCTACCGTTGATCCCAACATTGGTCTTCGGGAGGAACGCCCGGTGCTCTTCGGGAGGAATGCCCGGTGCAACCCGCACTCCCGCCCCTGATCGTCCGGCGGCTCTGGCAGGTGATGGCCGCCTTCGGCCTCCTCGCCACGGCGCTCTACACCATCTATCCCGACACGCTGATCAGCAACATCAGCTTCATCCTGCTCGGCATCGGGACCCTCGCGGCCTGCTTCTTCGGCCCGCGCCGCTGGGGCGCCGAGCCGCGGATCGCCTGGCTGCTGATGGGCACGGCCGCGATCACCTTCCTGATCGGGGTGCTGGTCCGGCCCACCGTCACCGAGTGGGACATGCCGTGGCCGCTGCTCGCCGACGTCTTCAGCTTCAGCGGATACGTCCTGCTCGGGGTCTTCCTCGCGATGCTGCTGCGCCAGCGGCAGAGCGTCGACCGGCACGCCGTGCTGGACGGCCTGATCGTCACGCTCTCGGTCGGCATGACCACGACGCTGATCCTGGCCCTGCCCGCCGCGGCGGTCCCGGGGCGCTCCGCCGTGCTCTCGGTGATCCAGGGGACCTACCCGCTGTTCGACGTGATGATCCTGCTGCTGATCATCAACCTGACCTTCACCGCGAAGGCGTGGCCGCTCAGTCTCGTCGCGCTGACCGCCACGATGGTGATGATGTTCGTCGGCGACGCCGCGTACGCGATCGTCGGGGTGAGCGGGCAGATCTACGCCTCGCCGCTGTTCAACGTGCCGTTCCTGCTCGCCTACACGTCTCTCGGCGTCGCCGCTCTGCACCCCTCGGTGGTCGAGCTGAGCCGGGCCGCGAAGGCGCCGGTCCAGGAGTGGGGCTGGCAGCGCCTCACCATGCTCGCTCCCGCCCTGCTGCTGCCCTCGGTGATGCTGCTGACCAACCGGACCCGCGAGCCCGAGGCGCGGATCCTGGTCGCCGTGATCGGCGCGGCCATCTTCACACTGCTGCTGTTCCGGGCCACCTCCGCGGTGGAGGCCCAGGTCGCCGCCCAGCTGCGCTCCGAGCACCAGGCCACCCACGACCCGCTCACCTCGCTGCCGAACCGGGTCTCCATCTCGGCCGAGATCGAACGGCTGGTCACCGTCGTCGACCCGGAGGGCCACGACCGGGTCTGGGTCTACATGCTCGACCTGGACGGCTTCAAGTGGGTCAACGACTCCTGGGGGCACGACACCGGCGACCAGCTGGTCATCGAGGTCGGCCGGCGGCTGCGCGCGGCGGTGGCGGCCGGCGTCCCGGTGGCCCGCGTCGGCGGCGACGAGTTCCTGCTCGCCTACGTCGGCGAGAAGGGCGGCGCCCTGCACCTGGTGGACGACATCCGCGGTTGCTTCGCCCGGCCGTTCCCGGTCCGCGACACCGAGGTGGTGATCAGCGCGTCGATCGGCATCTCGCACGCCGCCGGCGACGCCGCCCGCGCCGCGGTCACCGCCGAGGCGCTGATGCGCGACGCGGACACCGCGATGTACCGCGCGAAGAGCGAGGGGCCGGGCCGCTCCTCCATCTTCGACACCTCGATGCACGACCAGGTCCGGGAGCGGATCGAGCTGGAGGTGGCGCTGCGCCAGGCGCTCGCCGAGGACCAGCTGCGCGTGCACTACCAGCCGCTGGTCCGGCTGGAGACCGGCATCCCGGTCGGCGCCGAGGCGCTGGTCCGCTGGGAGCACCCGGAGCGCGGCGCGATCCCGCCGATGACGTTCATCCCGATCGCCGAGGACGCCGGCCTGATCGGCAGCATCGGCACCTGGGTCCGTCAGGAGGCGCTGCGCCAGCTCGGCGTGTGGCGGTCCGAGGGCGTCGTCAGCGAGGACTTCTACCTCTCCATCAACGTGTCACCGCGCCAGCTCAGCGAGCCGGAGCTGCCGCTGATCGTCTCGGGCGAGATGCTCCGGTACGGGGTTCCGGCGCACTGCGTCGCCCTGGAGATGACCGAGTCGGTGATGGTGGACGGCTCCAGCGTCACCGCGCGGGTCCTGTTCGAGCTGCGCGAGCTCGGCGTCAAGCTGCTCATCGACGACTTCGGCACCGGCTTCTCGGCGCTCGGCTACCTGCGCCGCTTCCCGGTCACCGGCGTCAAGATCGACCGCTCGTTCGTGATCGGCCTCGGCGCGAACGCGGAGGACGACGAGATCGTCCGGGCCGTGGTGGCGATGAGCCACGCGCTCGGCCTCAGCGTGATCGCCGAGGGCGTGGAGACCCCGCTGCAGCGCGAGGCCCTCTACGCGATCGGCGTGGTCAACGGTCAGGGCTGGCTCTGGGGCGCGGCGGTGCCGGCCGCGGAGTTCGCCGAACGGTGGCACCACGCCGCGATCGCCACACCGGAGATGCCGGCGATGGCGGCCCTGTACGGCCGGCACCGCCGGCTGGAGTGAGGATCAGCGCGCCCCGCCGCGACGCTCCGGCAGGTCGCCGCGCTCGCGGAACCCGGTGCGGCGCTCCGGCCGGACCGGGGCGCCGGGCGGCGGGAACTCGTACATCCAGAACGACTGGGAGTCCAGGCGGGTCGGCTGCGCCCGCCCGGCGACCCGGCCCAGGATCATCGAGATCATCCGGGGCAGCGAGTTGCGCTCCTCGTTGTAGGCGCAGATGTCGACGAACACCTTGCCGTCGGCCGCGCCGATCGCGGTGTACATCGACCGCAGCAGGCTGATGAAGACGCCGGTGCCCCGGGCGCCCGCCTTGGCGCCGACGAAGACCACGTAGAAGAGGCGGCGCTGCTCGAACAGGTCGGGCCAGTGGTACTCGAAGTAGTCCGCCGAGATCAGCGACACCGCGTCCAGCTCGTTGGTCATCACGCCGAGCCCGACGATGCCGCCGTCGGCGTCGACCGCCACGTACTTGTCGGCGCGCTTGTCGGCCATCAGGTCGTCGAACTCGCTCCGGTACATCAGGTGCCGGTTGACCGCGAGGATCGCGAGGTCGGCGAAGGTGTCCTGGTAGAACTCCCAGGCATCGTCGGACATGTCCGCCGGCAACTCCGGCACCACGCGCACTTCCATGATCTCCCCCGTCGTTGGCAGATGCTGCGTCGGCAGATGCTCTTCCGATGACAAACCTGTCAGGAGGACTGGTGCCGTGCGGGCAACTCCGGCATTATTCGCCTGCGGAAATCTGATGTGCGCCAGGTCACTGCCGATCTTCCGGTCGCGCCTGCCGGCCGGATCCGCCGGTCGCGCCTGCCGGTCGCATCCTTCGGTCGCGCCTGCCGGTCGCATCCTTCGGTCGCAGAGGAGGGGACATGCTCGCTGTGTTGCTGCTCGTGCTGATGGCCGGGCTCGCCGCCGCTCTGTTCACCGCGACGCGCGGGCGCACGCTCGAATAGGGCAGGCTGGGTGGATGCGCTTCGCCACCTGGAACGTCAACTCGGTCAAGGCCCGCCTTCCCCGCCTGCTCGACTGGCTCGGCACCACCGCCCCGGACGTCGTCTGCCTCCAGGAGACCAAGGTCGCCGACGACGGGTTCCCGGCCGGCGAGGTCGCCGAGCTGGGGTACCAGACGGCGGCGTACGGGCAGGGCCGCTGGAACGGCGTCGCCCTGCTCTCCCGGATCGGCCTGGACGGCGTGCGCCGCGGCTTCACGGGTGAGCCGCAGTTCGGCGGCGTCGCCGAGGCCCGGGCGATCAGCGCGGTCTGCGGCGGCGTCCGGTTCATGTCGGTGTACGTGCCGAACGGGCGCACCCCGGACGACCCGCACTACGCGTACAAGCTGCAGTGGCTGGCCGCGCTGCGCACCGCGCTCGTGCCGGACCTCGCGGCCGGGCCGGTCGTGGTGGCCGGCGACTACAACGTGGCGCCGACCGACGCGGACGTCTGGGACATCGGGGTCTTCGCCGGCTCGACCCACGTGACGCCGCCGGAACGCGCCGCCCTGGCCGAGCTGCGGGCGCTGGGTCTCACCGACGTGCCGGCCCGCCCGCTCAAGGGTGATCACCCCTTCACCTACTGGGACTACCGCGCCGGTATGTTCCATCAGAACAAGGGCATGCGGATCGACCTCGTCTACGCGAGCGCCGACGTCGCCGGGCGGGTCGAGGATGCCCTGGTGGACCGGGAGGCACGCAAGGGCAAAGGGCCCTCCGATCATGCCCCGATCGTGGTCGACCTGAAGGACTGAGCAGGAAAGCACGTAGGCTGGGGTCGATCCTGAAGGCTCAACGGGGAGAGAACGGGAGGGATGGATGACAGCGCTCACGCCGGCCGGAACCGGCGAATCGCTGCAGATTCCGGCCCCGGTCCTGATCCGGGCGGCCCTGGACGCCGCGGCCGAGGGCGTGGTGCTCTGCACCGCCGCGGACGGCATCGTGCTGTTCGCCAACGCCGCGGCGCGCGACCTGGTGCCCGGGCTGACCCCGGGCCGGGCCGTCACGTTCACCGGTGACTCGGTCCGGGCCACGATCGGCGGGCGTCAGGTCTACGGGATGCGGCGCCGGCTGGACGACGGCCACGACGCCTGGTTCCTGCGCGACCACACCGAGGAGACCCAGCACGCCGCGGCGCTGGAGGTGGAGCGGTCCCGGGCGGCGTTCCTCGCCGAGGCGGGACAGCGGCTCTCCGCGTCACTGCATGTGCGGCGCTGTGCGCGTACCACGGCGGAGCTGGCGGTGGCCCACCTGGCCGACGCCGCCATCGTGGTCCTGCCCGCCGGGACCGGCGGGCAGTGCTCCTGGATCCGCCTCTCCCCCGGCCACGCGCCCGAGGAGGGCACGCTCGCGGCGCGGATGCTCACCGAGGTGCCGGGCCTCTCCGAGGCGCTCGACGGGTTCCCGCCGATCCCGAGCCGCTGGCTCGACCCCGGCCAGACGCCCGGCTGGCTCTTCCCGGCCGATCTCGGGCCGGTCGGCGCGCTGCTCGTCACGCCGCTGCCCGGCAACGCCGAGACGGCCGGCGCGCTGATCCTGGCCCGGCTCGGGCCGCAGGGGGCGTTCGACCCCGGCGACGAGCTGCTCGCGCGGGTCTTCGCGGCGCGGGCCGGCGCCGCGCTCGCCGCCGCCATGCTCTACCAGGAGCAGGTCGACACCACCGCGGTCCTGCAAGCCGACCTGCTGCCGCCCGAGCTGCCCCAGCCGGACGGGTTCGAGCTGGCCGCCTCCTACCAGGCCGCCCGTGACTCGCTGGGGGTCGGCGGCGACTTCTACGACGTGCTCGGGCCGCCGCCCGGCGGCAGCGACACGGTGATCGCGCTCGGCGACGTCTGCGGCACCGGCCCGGAAGCCGCGGTGCTGACCGGCAAGGTGCGCCAGACGCTGCGCGCGCTGCGGCTGGTCGACGTCGCGCCCGAGTCGATGCTGACCGTGCTCAACCAGGCGCTGCTGCAGTCCGGGCGCCGCTCGCGCTTCGTCACCCTGGTGGTCGGCTCGGTCCAGCGGGTGGAGCACGGCCGGGTGCGGCTCCGGCTGGCGAGCGGCGGTCACCCTCCGCCGCTGGTCCTGCGCACCGACGGTACGGTCGACGTGGTGCCCACCCGGGGGACGCTGATCGGCGTCCTCCCGGACACCCTCGTCACCCCGGCCACGGTCGAGCTCTCGCCGGGCGAGCTGTGCCTGCTCTACAGCGACGGCCTCACCGAGGCGCGCGGCGGTCCCGGCGGCGACGAGCAGTTCGGCGAGGAGCGGCTGCACCGGCATCTGGCCGGCTGTCTCGGCATGCCCGGCGCGGTGGTGGTGGAGCGGCTGCGCCAGCTGGTCTCCGACTGGCTGCACGGCGGGCCCAGCGACGACATCGCCATCATGGCCGTCCGCGCGCACACCCGGCCGCCGCTGAGCCTGCGCGGCGGCGGCGCGCCGAACGCGTCGCCCTACCTGGTCGCCGCCCGGCGCGGCGACCGGAGAAGCCGGGCCCGGTCATGAGCGGGGTCGCCGTCCACGTGGCGATCGACCACTATCTGGAGCTGATCGGCGACGGCGACGAGCGCGGCGCGATCGACCTCGCGCTGCGGCTGCTGGACTCCGGCATGCCGGCCCAGCAGGTGATCGCCGACCTGATCGGCGCGGCCCAGCGGCGGGTCGGTGAGCTCTGGGCGTCCAACGAGTGGGGTGTGGCCCGGGAGCACGCCGCCACCGCGGTGAGCGAGCGGGTGCTGGCCGCCGTCGGCGCCCGCACCGACGTGCCGGCGACCCGCGGCCGGATCACCCTGGCCTGCGTGGACGGCGAGTGGCACGGGCTGCCCGCCCGGATGCTCGCCGAGATGCTGCGTCTCGGCGGCTGGCGGGTCGACTTCCTCGGCGCCAGCGTCCCCGGCCGCCATCTGATCACCCACCTGCACCAGACCGGGCCGGACGCGGTCGCGCTCAGCTGCATGATCCCGACCCGGCTGCCCCGGGCGCACGCCGCGATCACCGCGTGCCGTGCCGCCGGGATCCCGGTGATCGCCGGGGGCCGGGGCTTCGGCCCCGACGGGCGGTACGCGCAGCGGCTCGGCGCGGACGCGTGGGCCGCCACCGGGGAGGAGGCGGTGGCCCGGCTGGCCGACGACTGGCCGCCGCCGTACGTCGCCGACCACCCGGGCACATTCCTCGGCGACGAGGAGTACACCCACCTGGTCCGCTCCCGGCCCCAGCTGATCACCTGCGCGATGGACCGGCTGCCTGCGGTGTACCCGGTGGCCCACCACTACGACCAGGCCCAGATCGACGCCACCGCCGAGGACATCGGCCACATCGCGGACTTCCTGGCCGCCGCGCTCTACGTCGGCGACGAAGCGATCTTCACCGACTTCGTGGCGTGGACGGCGGGGGTGCTGGCGAGCCGGGGTGTCCCGCCGGGCGCGTTGCGGGTCGGGCTGCGGCTGGTCCGGGATCAGCTCGTGGACTTCCCGACGGCGACCACGATGATCGATTCCGCGGTGGCGGGGCTCGCGCAGTAAATCGATTGCGGCGGCTCGGACGGCCGGATTAGGGTCGGCGCATGCTGTGATGGATACCGGTCAGCCCCCCTCTCGTGTGTGCGGGCTGCCTCCTGTCTCTTCAGGCCCGGCCGGCCCACAGCTTCGTCCTGCGCCGACTGCGGCTTGCCTTCTTCCTCGTTCATCAAGGAGCCGCTTTATGCCTGCTAAGCCGTTTTCTGTATCTTTGAACCTCGATGACCTGGCCCGTGAGGACATCGCCGCCGCCCTGCAGCGGGGGCCGTCGCCGGCCGACGAGGGCGACCACTCCTCGGAGATCGCGCATCACGGCGCCCGGGATCCCCGTCAGGCCGCCCGCGACCGGTCCGGCCGGGACCGCGCGGGGCGCGCCGCCGGCGCTGCCGGTGGCCGCAGCTACGCCTTCCGGCGCAGCTAGAACGTTGACCGGGAACATTCACCGGGCAAAGGCCGACACTGGGTCGTCTCCGCCGATAGCCGGCACGGTTAAGCGCGCCGGACAGGTTGGCGGGCCTTTGCCGGCGCCGGCACGTAGCGGATC